>NZ_JBHMIM010000046.1:0-64002 GCF_048060115.1 Micromonospora sp. LOL_023 | reverse complement strand
GACCGGCCAGCGACCATCCACATCTACCGGGTCCAGCCACCACCAAGATCAACTTAAGCTACGTGGCATTGGGCCTTGGCCAGCCGGAGCAGGGCGCGGGCGAGCCGTTGCATCACCGGTAGCGAGGCGATCTCGACCCGCTGTTCGTCGGACTCGCGCAGCCGGGCGTTGGTGTAGCGGCGCAGGGCGGAATGCAACTCGTGGTCGTCGACGACGGCGAGGAACTGATCGGGGGTCAATCGGCAGGCGGTCACCGGGTGCAGCACCGAGACACTGGCCGAGCGGGGCGTGCCGTCGAGTGCCGCGATGTCACCCAGCAGGTCCCCTGCCGACCGGATCGTCAACATGGTCTCGCTGCCGTTGGCCTCCGTGCGGAACACCTTGACCGCGCCTGCGAGCAGGACGAACACGTCACGGCTCTGCTCGTCCTGCCGGAACAGCCCTTGTCGGCGGCGGAGCTGCACCAGTTGGCCGGCCTGTCGCAGGGCCTGCCAGTCACCGGCGGAGATGTGATTGGTGAAGCTGACCCGTACCGGGTATGCGGCGGTCACCCGCATACCGTACTGATCCGGACCGAAACAGAGGTAATCACGGTGACGGATGTCGCGGGGTGACCGGTGCGGTGGCGATCAGTCCTGCTGAACCGCGTCGGGGTTGGCCAGCAGGTACTCGTCGAGGGTGCCGGTGCGTACGGCGTCGAACATTTCCAGGCTCTCCGGGGTGAGGCGTTCGGCCGCCGTGCTGCTGAAGCCGGCCGAGTTGAACTCGCCGTCGTTGGTCGTCACCAGAACCAGATCGTTGGCGGTGATTCCGCGCAGGGTGAAGACGAAGTCGACGACCGGCACCCCGCCAGTGTCGAGCACGAATGTCCTTCCCGCCGCCGTGATCACGTCGTCGATCCGGGCCGGATTGGTGAGTACGCCGGTGCTGCTGGCCTCCTGCACCATGGCCTTGATCAGTTGGCGCTGGTGGCGTTGTCGGTCGTAGTCGCCGTTGGGCAGGCCGTAGCGCTGGCGTGAATAGTCGAGGGCCTCCCAGCCGGCCATCCGCTTGCAGCCCTCCTCGTGCCACAGTTCCTCGCCGCCGCCGACCTCGCGGGCCTCGGCCAGCCACATCGGCTCGCCGTCCACCAGACGCATGTGCTGTGACATGACCCGCTGGTCGATGCACATCTGCACGCCGCCGAGCGCGTCGATCACGTCACGGAAGCCGGCGAAGTCGATGATCGCCGCACCGTCGAACTCGATGCCGGTGACCTCCTTGAGGGTGAGGGCGACGAGTTGTGCCCCGCCGGCCCGGCCGGCACCGTTCCGTGTACCGGCGTGGAAGGCGTCGGTGAGTTTCGACTCGCCACCGGCGTATCCGCTGGGCTCGAACGCGGGCACCTCGACCCAGGTGTCGCGCGGCACCGAGACGAGGTACGCCTGGTCGTGGCTGGCCGGAACGTGCAGGATGATGATCGTGTCGGAACGTATGTCGCCGGGCCGGCTGCCGCGCTCGTCGACGCCGAGTAGCAGCATGGTGACCGGACCGTCCAGTGACTTGCCGGGATCCTCCGGATCCTCCGGGAGCTTGGCGGCTCCCGCCAGCAGGTCCTGCTGTTGGATCCCGCCGGTGTAGCGGTCGATCAGCACCTGGCTGCCGACGAGTGCGGTCGCGCTGGTGGCCATCAGCAGACCGCCGATGATCAAACTGAGCACCGCCCAGCGGGGGGTGCGTCGCCGTGGCGTCGGGGTCGGCGTCGGGGTCGGCGTCGGGGTCGCGGGGTCGCTCGGTGTCGACATGCCGGGGCTCCAGTCGAGGCGACGAGGGGAGGACAGCCTTGTCTTACCCCGCACGCTAACCAGTCAAGCTGCGAGAACACTGAGAGTCTCTCGACACTTTGTCTATTGTGTCCAACTGTCGCGGGGTCTCCGCGCCGAGGCCGGAGTGGTCGTCGTTGCGCCGGTCTGACATGGTGAACAGGACGACCAACTCAACCAATCAGCCAAGGGGGCAACGGTGGAGGTCAGCGGAATCTTCTCGGCGCTGTTCATCGGTCTCGTCATCGGCGCGCTCGGGCGGCTCGTGATTCCCGGCAAGCAGGACCTGAAGATCTGGGTGACCCTGCTGATCGGCGTGGTCGCCGCGTTGCTGGGCACCCTCGTCGCCAGTGTCCTCGGGGTCGCCAACACCCGGGGTCCCGACTGGATCGAACTGGCGTTGCAGGTGGGCTTCGCCGCCGTCGGGGTGGCGGTGCTCTCCGGTGCGGGCGGCCGCCGCAAGTCGTAGCAGCGGGTACCCCAGCGCCGTGGCTGGTGGGTGGGCTCAGTTGGTCCGGCCGCTCAGCCAGGTCTGTTCGATGGCACCCAGGTAGCGCTCCCGGTGCTCCTCGCGGGCCAGGGCGCGGAGCAGGAAGTCCATGTGGTCGCAGATCTCCCGGGCCCGGCGGTTCGACTGGCAGGTCTGGTAGAGCACCGCGGAGTGCAGGTCGGCTTCCGTGTACGCGCCTCGCAGCACCTCGTCGGTCCAGCGGATCAACGATGCCCACATGGGCTTGATCTTGGCCCGTCGTTCGCTGGAGTCGAGTCGGTTGATCGCCTCGGCGGAGCGGTCGCGGGCGTGCGGCAGGGCCAGGGCCTGGGCGGCGAGCAGCGCCAGGAAGAACGGGGTGGAGACCAACTCCTGGTCGAGCCGGTCGGCCTGTTGGTGGGCGTCGCGGGCGGCGGCGAAATCGCCGTTGTCCCGCAGCAGCAGGCCGAGGCAGTTCCAGTTCTGGGCGTCTTGCGGGCCGTGCCTGGTGGCGCTGTGCGCGTAGGCGAGGGCCCGGTCGGGCTGTCCGTAGCGGTGCAGCAGCGCCAGCGCCCGTTCGGCGGCGTCGGGCGGCAGCTTGTACGCCAACGCCGTGGTCAGCTCCTCCTCTGCGGCGGTGTCCTCGCCGAGGTTGGTCAGTGACCGGCCGAGTCGGTAACGCACGCGCGGATTCCGCGGATCGAGTTCCACCGCTCGGCGCAGGCATTCCACGGCCTTCTCGTAGTAGCCCTCCCAGTACGCGGCTTCGCCCTGATTGAACAGGTAGGAGACCTCGACCTGGGTGGTCAGTCGGTAGTCGAAGCCGGTCAACCGGGACTGCATGTCCTCGATCAGCAGGTGCACCTGCTCGGATTGACGTTCGGCCCGGACGACGGCGGTCTCGACCCGTCCGACGAGGGTGTCAGTCTGGACCGACAGCGTCTCGGCCTGGTGGATCGCCAGGTCGGCCTGGGCGACGATCTCCTCGGCGACGACTCGCTGTCGGTCCAGTTCGAGTCGGGCCCGGGCGCCGGTACGTCGGATCGTCCGCAGTTCTCGGACGCCGACAAAACCAGCGAGGACAAAGACCACCGTCAAAGCCGTTACTAGTAGGGCAAAAGCCGCAATTATCCCACCGGACCAGGCGATCACCAGCTCGGCGATCTGAATCGGGTCGGGGGATTCCGGCTCCATACCCCCAGAGTAGCCACCTTGTGTGCATGATTTACTACTCTGAGTGAACAAATCAGCGACTGCGTGGATGGCGGAGCTGTGTCGATCGGATCACCGGCCACAAGCTGATCTCCATGAATACCTCCACCGAGCCGGTCGACGGCTGGCCGCCGGCCTGGACCTTCGCTGGCGCGCAGCGGGTCGCCCCCACTGGTGGGCCGGTCGGGTCAGGCCAACGGCCGGGCGACGACCGGCTCGCCGGGCCCGAACGACTCGGGGTCCACCACGGCGATCGCCCCGCCGCCGAAGAAGCCGTGGTTGACCAGCACCAACCGGTTACAGTCGGGGTCGCCGGTGCGGTCCGGCAGTTGCCCGGCCAACGCCCGTACCTTGGTCGCGGAGGTCGGTTCCAGGGTGAAGCCCTCCGGACCCCATACCCCGGTGACCTGGAAGAATTCCTGCTCGCTGCGCTGTCGGTCGCCGTTGAGCACGATCATCCGGTCCGAGCCGGTCAGCGCACTCGACGCCTCGTTGAGCCCCCACGCCGCGTACGTGGCCGTGCCCGACTCCGGCGGCTCGCCGACCCCGATTCCGGTGCATCCGCCGAGCGCCAGCAGGGCGGCGGCCGCCAGGACCACCCCGGCGGTACGCCTGGACAGTCGACTACGCCCGGTGACCGTCACGTGGTGATGGTCGCACAGCGGCGTCCATGATCCACTGCACTTCGGCGACCCGGCACGCCAAGGCCCAGTCGGACCGCGCACATCCGATCATGACGTCGACCGCCAGGTGAGCACCGGTGGGTACGGCAACCCGGGAATCGGCCTACTGAGACTCCGCCGGGCGCGGTGTCACGCCCAACTCCGCGCACGCCTGCTGATACATCCGGACCACCTCACGGCGTACCTGCGCCCGTTCGGTCAGCCGGTACGCGAACGGCACCCGCAGCGGGACCTCGACCTCGTCGACGGTGGCGGCGAACTCGATGCCGTCGGCGTCCAGCCCGGTCATCCGGGCGGCGCTCGCCTGTGGGACGCCACCGAGGGAGCGGCAGATCAACAGCGAGTCCGCCGCATGGTCGTCGTTCATGTGGTGGGCGACCTGGGCGACGACCTCAGCGGTGAACGGGTCGCTGGGCCGGTCGGGGGCCTGGCCGGTCGGGTGGTCGGGGGCCGCGCTCATGCCGCCGACTCCATCGACCCCGGCGCGACCGGCTTCGGGCTGTCCTGCTGGCCGAGGTCCGCGAGGACCGCCGAGTTGTGCCGGTACGCCACCGCGACCTCACCGACCAGGGCAGCCTCGGCGGTGACGTCCAGCGGCAGGGCGTCCAGCCGGGCCCGGTAGGCGTTCTTGTAGGCACGCGCGTCGTCGATGTCGGCGAAGTGGTAGAACGCCACCCCGGCGTCGGCGGTCAGCCCGTACGTCTGCGCCACCTGTCGGCCGATGAACAGCCCGCCGGACAGATCACCGAGGTAACGGGTGTAGTGGTGGGCGATGAACGCCGGGGCAAAGGTGAAGCACACTTCCTGCAGCCGGGCCACGTACCGCCGGGTCGCCACGTTCGCCACGATCCCTGCCGGCCAGTCCGGGCCGAGCAGGCACGCCAGGTCGGTCTCCAGGGCCGGCAATCGGGTCAGCCGTGCATCGACGAAGCCGCCGGCCAGCTCGTCGTCGCGCATCGCCTCGGCGGCCTCCTCCAGCACCTGGTAGATGAAGTAGTGCTGGGCGACGAGGTCGGCGTACCGGTCGCGGGGGAGTTCCCCGGCGACCAACGACGAGACGTACCGCTGTGATTCGGCCGCCTGATGGTCCTGCCAGCTGGCCGCCCGTAGCCGGGCGGAGAAGGTGTCGCTCATGTCGGGGGTTCCTTTCCTTGCCGGGTCGGGTCCTGTCGTCTCGGGACGACCAGTGGTAGGCCCGTTTCGGGATGCGCGCGCACCTCGATGTCGTGTCGGTACACCTCGCTGAGCAGCGCACCGGTGAGTACCTGTGCCGGTGGCCCGACCGCCCGGAGCCGGCCGGCCGACAGCAGCGCGATCCGGTCGGCGTACGCCCCGGCCAGCCCGAGGTCGTGCAGCACCACGACGACGGCGTCACCGGCGGCGGCGCGCTGCCGGGCGATCCGCAGCACCAGCTCCTGGTGGTGCAGGTCGAGCGCGGCGGTCGGTTCGTCGAGCAGTAGCGCGGCGGCCCGCTGGGCGAGGACCCGGGCCAGCGCGGCGCGGGCCTGTTCGCCGCCGGACAGCGAGGTGAAGGTACGGCTGGCGAACTGGGCCACGTCGGTGGCCTGCAGGCATTCGTCGACGATCTCGTCGTCGCTGTCGGCGGCGGGCAGCCCGGCCCAGGGTGCCCGGCCCATCCGGACCACCTCGGCGACGGTGAACGGGAACGACAGTACGCTGCGCTGGGTCAGCACTGCACGGCGCAGCGCCAACTCGGTCGGGGTCCACGCGGCCTGCGGCGTGGCGTCGATCCGGATCGTCCCCGTGGCCACTGGGACGTCGCCGCAGACGGCGGCGAGCAGGGTCGACTTGCCGGCGCCGTTGGGACCGACGAGTGCCACCACCTCGCCAGTGTGGACGACCAGATCGATCTCGTCGAGCACCGCGCGTCGGCCGAGTTCCACCCTGACCTGGTCGATCTCGATCAGCGGGGTGCCGGCAGGCCGGGTTCGGGGCACCCTGACCGGCGTGCGGCGGCCGAGCAACCGCAGCGGCAGCGAGCTCATCGCCGGCCGCCAGCTCGAGTACGGTTCATCGCCGGCCGCCGGGTCATCCCCAGCCTCCGGCGCGGCGGCGGGTGCGGCGCAGCAGCCAGAAGAAGGCCGGGCCGCCGACGACGGCGGTGAGGACGCCGAGGGGCAGTTCCTGGTACTCGACCAGGGTACGGGCGGCCAGGTCTGCGGCGATCACCACGATCGCGCCACCGAGCGCGCTGGCCGGCAGCAGCACCCGGTGACCCGGGCCGGCGACCATCCGGACCAGGTGTGGCACCACCAGGCCGATGAAGCTGATCACTCCGGTGAAGGCGACCGCGGCGGCGCCGAGCAGGGCGGTGACCACGATCATCCGCATCCGCAGCCGTTCCACGTCGACGCCGAGATGGCGGGCGGAGCGCTCGCCGAGGGCGAGCAGGTCCAGTTTGCCGGCGCACGCGAGCGCGGCGGCCAGCCCGACGATCAGGCAGGGCAGGGTGACCGCGACCGCGTTCCAGTTGGCCTGGGCCAGGCTGCCGAGGTTCCAGAAGGCGATGGCCTGCACCCCGGCGGCGTCGGTGACGAACATCAGCAGACCGATGGCGGCACCGGCGACCGCGTTGACCGCGATGCCGGTCAGTACCAGGGTGACCACCTCGGTGCGTCCGTCGGCCCGCGACAGCGCGTACACCAGGTAGGTGGTGGCGAGCCCGCCGCCGAACGCGGCGGCGGCCAGGGTCCAGCCGCCCAGCGCGGTGATCCCGGTGACGATGGCCAGTGCCGCGCCGACGGCGGCGCCGGCGGAGACCCCGATGACGCCCGGTTCAGCCAGCGGATTGCCGAAGATGCCCTGCATTACGGCACCGGCGCAGCCGAGCGAGGCGCCGACGATCGCGGCCAGCACGACCCGGGGGAACCGGACGATCCACAGTGCGCTCTCGCCGTGGGTGGCGCTGGGCAGCGCGCCGATTTCCAGCCCGAGCCGGTGCAGTACGGAGGCGACGACTTCGGCCGGGGCGATCTGCACCTGACCGGTGCCGGCGGCGACCACCCCGATGACGAGCAGCGTGCCGGCGAGTCCGGTGATGAGCAGCGGCCGGCGGGCGGTGAGCGCTGGTGCGGTCATGTCGGTCACCGACATTCGTGGATGGCGCGGGCCAGCGCCTGGATCGCCACGCCGGTGCGGGTGCCGAAGTTGAGCAGGACGGTGTCGGCCATGTCGACGACCCGCCGCTGCTGACCGGCCGGGGTCTGCGCGACGCCGGGCATGGCGACCAGCCCGTCGACCCCGCCGACCGATTCGAGGCCGTTGGTCATCACCAGGATCACGTCCGGGGCCGCGTTGATCAGGCCTTCGCTGGTGAGCGGCCGGAACCGTTCCAGGCCGATCGCGGTGCCGGCGTCCTCGCCGCCCGCCGCGGAGATCATGGCGTCGGAGCCGGCACCCTTGCCGCCCATCAGGTACACCCCGGCGGTGCCGCGCAGGTAGAGGAAGGCGACGCGGGGGCGCGGGCCGTCGGCGACGCCGTCGCGGGCGGCGGCGATCTCACCGTCGACCCGGGCGACGAGCTGTTCGCCGGCGTCGGGCACACCGAGCGCGGCGGCGACTTCGCGGATGTGTACTGGTACGCCGGCCAGGCTCTGCTCGTCGCCGACGCGAACGACCGGAATTCCGGCGGTACGCAGTTGGTCGAGCACTTCGGGTGGACCGATGCTGTCGTCGAGCAGCACGACGGTGGGGTCGAGCGCGAGGATCGCCTCGGTGGACAGGTCGTGCCCGCCGGGGGTGACCACCGGCAGGTCGGCGGCGGCCGGGAAGTCGGTGGAGGTGTCCCGGCCGACGACCCGGTCGCCGAGGCCGAGGCTGAAGACGATCTCGGCGATGGACCCGTACAGGTTGACGGCCAGGATCCGGCTGGCGTCGGTGACGGTGACCTGGTGGCCGGCGGCGTCGGTGACGGTCACCGGCAGCGCCGGCGTCGGGGCCGGCTCGATCGGCGTCACGTCGGCGTCGGCGACGACCGCGGTGACCGGGCCGCAGTCGGTGCCGGCGGCGGCCGGGTCGCTGGCGCAGGCGGTCGATCCGGCCAGCAGCGCGGTGCCGAGCGCACCGGCGGCCCAGCGGGCGTGCCGGGCGGCCGGTCGCGGGCTTCGCCGGGCGGCCGGTCGCGGGCTTCGTCGGGCGGTCACGACGTGCTCCGGCGGGTGCGGCGGCGGGCGGCGGAGAGCCCGAGCAGGGCGAGTACGCCGAGTGCGAGCAGGATCAGGGTGCTGCTCCACCACTGGCCGGCCCGTCCGACGGTGCTGACCCGGGTGACGGACGACCCGGCGGCGTCGGCGTCGGTGCCGTCGGCCGTGTCCGCCCCGGTGGGGTCGGCGCCGGTGGTGGCGTCGGGTGCGGCGCCGGCGCCGGTCGGGCTTTCGGGGGCGGTGGTGCCGCCGGTCGGGTCGTCGGGGGCGGTGCCGCCGCTGGTCTGGGCGGGCGCTGTTGTCCGGGCCGTGGCGCCGACGGGGGCCGGGGCGGCGGTGGCGGCGGTGGCGGCCGGGGCGGCTGCCGCGAAGGTGATCGGGATCCGTACGTCCTGACTGCGGTCGCCGGTGCGGGTGTGGTCGGCCCGGGTCATCACCGAGCAGGTGCGTACGGTGCAGTCGACGGCGCCGATGTTGGTGACGAGCGGGATGCTGACCTGGAACGAGCCGCCGGTGCCGTAGGGGACGGCGAGTCCCTCGCCGTACGAGGGCGGGTTGCTGGAGATCCAGTGCGAACTGCCGCCGGTGCCGGAGGTGTCGACGCCGCCGCCGCACGGGGAGGGCGCCGTGCCGGCGCCGTTGTCCACGCAGAACGCGACGTAGATGCCCTTGTTCGTGTCGTAGCCGGTGCCGGTGACGGTGACGGTCTCGCCGGAGCGGCTGACGCCGGTGGACTTGGCGACGGTGAGGCGTTGCCCGGCTGCGCCGTTGGCGGTGGTGTCGGCGTAGGCGGGGGCCGCCGTCATCAACAGCGGCGCGGCGGCGATGGCGGCGACGATGGTGGTCGCGATGGCGATAGGCGTCGCGGTCGCAGTGGTGGCGGCGGTCGCGATGACTCGGCCGCTGAGCAGCGGCTTAGGCATGGGTGGTCCTTCCGACAGACGTCGGTGCAGATCAGGATAGGTTTGGCTAACCTAAGTCATCGCTGCGGGCCTGGGCAAGGGTCCGACCGGCCCGAAGGTCGGGTACTCCCGCCGGATGCGCCCTCTATTAGGTTTGGCTAACCTAACTGCGATCGCAGCAGTGTCCACGTGAGAGCGTGGACACGGTGAGTAACCATCCGGAAAGGATCAGTAGATGATCTCAACCAGAGCCAGAGCTCTGGGGCGACGGTCGGCAACCTGGGCGGCCGTGGCCGTTCTCAGCGCCTCGACCGCACTCGTCGGCGCCTCGCCGGCCATGGCTGCCCCGGCCGACATCACCGAGGGAAGCCTCACCTGGGGCTTCAAGGCGTCGTTCCGCACCTACCTCTCGGGGGGCAACGGCAATCCGCCGATCGCGGCGAGCAACGGTGCCTCGATCAACGCCGACGGCACGTTCGCCTTCCCGTCCACCGGCGGCAGCTACGACGCCGAGACCGGCGAGGCGAACGCCACACACGGCGGTACGGTCGTCTTCTCGTACCCGGCGCACATGTTCACCATCACCCTGGCGAATCCGACAGTGGCCGTCACCGGCGGCACCGCCGTACTCAAGGCCGACGTCGAACTGGAAAGCACCGCCTTCCCGCCGGTCGACGTCACCCAGGCCACCGTCGCCACCCTGACCACCAGCGGATCCAGTCTGGAGGCCGGCGCCGGCGGCATCACCGGCACCGACCTGGCCGCCACCCTCACCGAGGCGGGAGCCGCGGCGTTCAACGGCTTCTACGCCGCCGGTGAGATCCTCGACCCGGTCTCGTTCACCGCCGTCACCTCCGGCGGCGGCGTCGAGCCGGGCGAGCCCGGCGTCACCGTCACCCCGGCCACCGGCGTCGACCCGGCCGGAGCCACCATCACCGTCGCCGGCAGCGGCTTCGACCCGGCGGCCAACAACGCGGCCGGCGTCTACGTGTCGTTCGGCCCGAAGGTCGACCAGCACTGGACCAACGCCGGCGTCCTGCAGGTCACAAAGTGGGTGAGCAGCACCAACGAGCCGACCGCAGCCCGGGACCGGATGAACCCCGACGGCTCGTTCGACACCACGCTGGCGATCAGCGCCCGGTACACCGACGGCAACGGCAACGCCGTCGACTGCACCGTCACCCAGTGCTACGTGATCACCTTCGCCGCGCGCGGCTCGGTCGACCGTAGCCAGGACACCTTCACCCCGGTGAGCTTCGCCGCCCCGGCCGGCGGCGGCGACGCCAGCCAGCAGATCGCGGCCACGGTGCTGGCCGGCGGTCCGCTCACCCTCAGCGTGGCCGGATCCTCGGTCACCCTGCCGGCGGTCGCCAACGGCGCCGTCGCCAGCGGCGCGCTCAACGCCGCGACCGTGTCCGATCTGCGGGGCACCAACGCCGGTTGGAGCCTGGTCGGCCAGGCTGGCGACTTCACCGCCGCCGGTGACGCCGTCATCGCCGGTAACAACCTCGGCTGGGCGCCGAGTGCGTCCGCCGTGGACGACCCACTGGTCGGGGCGACCGGCGCGGTCACCCCGGGAGCGGTGGCCGAGCCAGGTGCCGGTCTCGGCACCGCACGGGCGCTGTGCACCTCGGCCGCCGGCGCCAGCGCCGGCAGCTTCACCTGCGGCGCGCAGCTCAACCTCGGCGTACCCGCCTCGGCGACGCCGGGCGACTACACCGCGACGCTGACGCTGACGCTGTCCTGAGTAGTCGCTGGATCGGCCGGTGCGGGACCACCCGGTCCCGCACCGGCCACCCTCGTCCGACTGGAGTGTGCGATGTCCCAGCCCACCCGCAGCGGCCCCGCCGTCGGCCCGGCGCCGGCCGCAGCACTGGCGGCGGTGGCCGTCGTCGCCCTCCTCGGCGGCGCGGCCCTCAGCGGTGCCGCCCCGGCCGCCGCGCAGCCGGCCAGCCCGGCCCCGACCGCGCAGTCCGCCCCGGCCGGTGCCGGCGCGGTCACCTGGGCGGTGCAACCCTCCGGCCCGGACGGGCCGGCCGGCCGCAACTACTTCGCCCACGACCTCGCCCCCGGCGCGGAGATCACCGACTACGTCGGCATCAGCAACCTCGGTGACCAGGAGCAGACCTTCACCGTGTACGGCACGGACGGGTTCCTCACCGACGACGGTGCCTTCGCCCTGCTACCCGCCGACCAACCCGCCACCGACGTCGGCACCTGGATCCACTTCGACCAGCAGGAGTACGCGATCCCGGCGGGTGAACGGCGGGACATCCCGTTCCGGCTGGTGGTGCCGGCCAACGCCACCCCCGGCGACCACACCGGCGGAGTCATCGGCTCAGTGGCCCAGCTCGGTACCGACGCCAACGGGCAGCAGATCAACGTCGACCAGCGGGTCGCCGCCCGGATCTACCTGCGGGTCGACGGCCCCGTCCGACCGGCGATCAGCGTCGAGTCGATGAGCATCACCTACGACAACCCGGTCAACCCGTTGGGCGACGGCGACGTGGTCGTCACCTACCAGGTCCGCAACACCGGCAACATCCGGATCGGCGGCACCGGCGCGGTGCTGCTCGACGGGCCGTTCGGCTGGAATCTGGCCCGGACCGATCCGGTCGACCTGCCGGAACTGCTGCCCGGCAGCGCCTTCACCGTCGCGGAGCGGATCACCGGCGTGCCACCGGTACTACGGCTGACCGGCACCATCGACCTGGCACCGGTCACCGTGGACGAGGCGCTGCCGCCGGTCACCCGTACGGCCAGTGTCTGGGCACCGCCCTGGTTGCTGCTCACGGCGATCGCCGCCCTCGGCGGCTGGACCGGCGTACGAAGATGGCGCAGCCGCCGCCGACCGGCCCCGTCGGCCGCCGCCGACGCCGCGCCGTGACCGGCCGGGGGACCTCGGCCTGCGCCCTGGCCCTGGTCCTCGCCGCCAGCGCCGGTGGCCTGCCCTCTGCCGCGGCGACCGCCACGCCACCGCAGACCACCGTCGATCCGGCCAGCGCCGGCGTGGGGCAGCCGCTGGTGGTCACCCTGACCGGCTGGCCGACCGGCAACGTCCAGTTGGAGATCTGCGGAAACCAGGCCCGGCGCGGCTCGGTCGACTGCGCCGCCGGGGCGGCCCGGCAGTTGTACGTGCCCGGCCCGCAGCCGGCGACCGGTCGGCTCACTCTCGCCGCGCCACCGGTGGCCTGCCCCTGCGTGATCAGGTCCCGGCTTCTCGACCCGGGTACGCCGGACAGCGCGGCGGCGGCTCCGGTCACCAGCACCGTGGCGATCGACATCACCGGTCTGACTGCCCCGGTCGCTCCCGCGACCACCGTCCCGGCCCAGCTGCGGCTGGAGAATGTGACGGTTGCCCCGGCCGACCGGGACTGGTCGACGTTGTTCGCCCTGCGCGGTGCGGTCGTGCTCGACGTCGACGTGCGCAACGACGGCCCGTCCGACATCAACGCGCCCCGCCTGTCGCTGCTGACCGGCCGCCCGGAACAGGCCACGGTGATCGCCGACGCCCCCGAGATCGCGCCACTGCCGGCCGGGCAGCGTCGTACCCTGCGGATCGTCGTGCCGCTCGACGGACCGCTGTACGGTCGGTACGTCGTACACGGGCAGTTCCAGGTTGGCGTGCCTGGCACCGCCGCCGCGCCCGGGGCGGCGTTCGTCGCCGAAGCGGAGCACTACCCGTGGGGCTGGGCGGCGGTGGCCGGCGGGCTGATTCTCATCCTGCTGGTGCGGCAGTTCGTCGGGCTGGCCCGGGCCCGCCGGCTGTCGAGCTGAGCGCGGTGTAGCCGACCGTCACCGGGAGCCTCGTCCACCGGTCAGTTCGCGCGATGCAGGTCCGGCAGAGTTCGGGCGGAGCCAAGACAGTCGGTGGCCATCCGCTGTCTGCAACGGATGGCCACCGGCGGGTGCTCCCTGGACGGGTGGCCCGGTCAGCAGCGGCTGATCGTCGAGTTGTTCAGTACGATGTTGCGGATCACGATGTTCTGCCCGCACGGGTTTTCGGTGATCCGCGAGTTCGTCAACGTGAGGTTCTGCAGGGTGATGTCCCGGGAGACCGGGAACTCGGTGCGTGAGGCGATCCGCACGTCCGACCCGTTGACCGAGCCGGAGACCGCCGCGATGTTCACGTTGTAGCAGTTTTCCAGCAGGATCGAGTTGCTGCCCGTACCGGAGATGTCGATCCGGTCGATGACCGTGCCACCGGACTCCGACACGCAGAAGATGCCGCGGCCACCACCGCGGGCGACGACCCTGCCGACCCGGATGTTCGTCGGGTAGCTGTCGCCGACCCGGCCGTTGCGGTTGGCCATCCGGAAGGCGGCGTACCCGGTGCCGGTGCCGGCGCCCTGGCCGTCCACCGTGCCCACTGTGGCGTTGATGGTGTCGTTGAGCATCAGGCCGGAGTATCCGGTGTTGCGGGCGGTGACCGTGCCGACCGTCAGGCCGTCCACGCCGTACGTTTCGACGCCGTGCGCGCTGGTGCCCTGGACGTACACGTTGTCGATCCGCACGTTGCGGGACCGCTGACTGCGGTCGCCGTGGTTGTCGATCCGGATGCCCAGGCCGGCGGAGACCCGGATGTCGATCTGGCCGAGGGTGATGTTGCTGCCGTTGCGGACGAAGATCCCGTACAGCGGGTTGCCGGTGATGTTGAGCCGGGTGACCTCGACGTCGGTGACGCCTCGGGCGTAGACCACGGCCTGGTCGCCGGAGCCGGAGCCGGTCACGTTGACCGTGCCGCAGACCTCCAGGACCGTGTACGACGGCAGCGACAGCCGCGATCCTGCGCTGATCGACCCGGAGCCCCGGACGATGACCTTCTGCTTGCTGTTGCGTCCAGCGGAGAGGCTGTTCACCGCGGCCTGCATGGCGGAGAGCATGCTGGTGCCGGTGTAGACGGTGCTGCCGCCGTTGCGGGCGGTCCAGGTCGACCCGTTGAGGACGGCTTCGGCGTTGAACGATCCGGAACCGCAGCTGCCGGACGGGGGCGGGGTGCTGCCGGTGCCGACCCGGACCATCTGCCACTGCTGGTTCCAGCCACCGACGTCCTGGTACTGGGAGATCATCCCACCGTTGGCGGTGGACCACTGCCAGACGTCGAGGGCCTTGCTGGTGTGCCGGTTGATGAAGCGGACGTGGCCGCCGTCGGAGTCGGCGACCCTGAAGTGTTGGCGGGTGGTGCCGTTGTCGGCGTTCTGGATCAGCTGGGTGCCGTCGATGGCGTTCGGCAACTCCAGGAACTTGCCGCTGTGCCGGGACCGGATCTTGTAGTAGCCGTTGCCGACGTCGACGAACTGCCACTGCTGCTGGTTGCCGTCGTTGCGGGCCCACTGCACGATCGGTGCGCCGTCGTTGGTGGCTGAGTTGTGGAGGTCGATCGCCTTGCCGCTGTGCCGGCTGACCAGCACGTAGAAGGCGCTGGTGTCGACGGTGGCGGCGGCCGCGTGCTGCAGACCGACTGCGGCGCCGGTGACGACCATGGCGGTCGTGGCGAGCGCGACGATGCCGGTGCGCCAGCGCCGCCATCTGGTGGCTGTCATGAATCCTCCCGGGTGTGTACTCGACGGGCTGGTGGCGCCCACGGCAGCGTGCAGGAAAGGGTTTTCCTAATGTTACCGCAATGTATCGAAGGGTTTCGATCCCGTCAACCCATCCACCTCAATCTGGCGATCTTGCCCTCATCAATGGACAACCTAGACAAATAATCCTGACAACTGCAAGATCGTCAGGGAGAGTCGGGGAAAGGTGACAACGGGTGTCAGGTTTTGCTGACACGGTCGACACCATGAACACACCACTGACTGACCGGATCGCACTGGTCGCCGGCGCCACCCGGGGCGCCGGCCGGCAGATCGCGGTCCAACTCGGCACCGCCGGCGCCACCGTCTACGTCACCGGGCGGACCACCCGCGAACGGCGTTCGGAGATGGACCGCCCCGAAACCATCGAGGAGACCGCCGAGCTGGTCGCCGCCGCCGGCGGCACCGGCATCGCCGTCCCCACCGACCATTTGGAGCCCGACCAGGTTCAGGCGTTGGTCGAGCGAATCGATCGCGAGCAGGGCCGGCTGGACGTGCTGGTCAACGACATCTGGGGGGCCGACCACCTGACCGACTTCGAATCCCCGGTCTGGCGCCAGCCGCTGGACCGCGGTCTGCGGTCGCTGCGGCTGGCGATCGACACCCACCTGATCACCAGCCACTACGCCCTGCCACTGCTCATCCGCCGACCCGGCGGCCTGGTGGTGGAGATGACCGACGGCACCGCCGACTACAACGGCACCCACTACCGGGACTCGATCTTCTACGACACCGCCAAGAACGCCGTCGGGCGGTTGGCTTTCGCCCAGGCACAGGAGCTGCGTCCGTACGGGGCGACGGCGGTGGCGCTGAGCCCAGGCTGGATCCGGTCCGAGGCGATGCTGGAGCACTTCGAGGTGACCGAGGCGAACTGGCGCGACGGCACCGCCAAGGACCCGCACTTCGCCATCTCCGAGACCCCGGTGCTGGTCGGACGGGCGGTCGCCGCGCTGGCAGCCGACCCGCAGGTGTCCCGGTTCACCGGGCAGTCGCTGTCCAGCGGGCAACTGGCCAAGGAGTACGGCTTCACCGACGTCGACGGCAGCCAGCCGGACGCGTACCGCTACATCGTCGAGGTGGTGGAGACGGGCCGGCCGGCGGACACCACCGGTTACCGCTGAGGTCACCGGCGGTCAGTCGCTGGCGTAGAGCGCGGCGAGCTGGGCGGCGGCGGCGCGCATCCGGGCCCGCAACGCGGCCGGGGCGACCACCTCGACCTGCGGCCCGAGCGCCTGCAACTGTTGGTACGCCACTTCGAGCGACTCGACCGGCAGCCGGGTGCGCACCCAGCCCTGCCCGTCGGGCGGCCCGGCCGAGTCGGCCGCCGCGCGAGCGGCCGGTGCCTCCACCGCCCAGCGCAGCGCGCGCAGCCCGGCCGGGCTCAGCCGTACGGTGATCTCCTCGGTGAGGATCGCGCGGACGAACTCGGCCGACCGCCCCGCCCACACCGCGGCCAGGTCGAAGTCCGGATCGCGAGCGAAGGACACGCCGATGGTCGTGACCGTGCCGATCCGATCCACCCGGTAGATCCGGTGGCCGTCGTCGACCCGGGCGACCAGATACCAGGTGCCGTTCTTCAGGACCAGGCCGGACGGCTCGACGGTCCGGGACACCTCCCCGGCGCGGACCGTGGCACCGGCACCGGCACCGGCACCGGCACCACGCCGGTAGGTGATCTCGACGACCTGGTCCTGCCAGCTGGCGCGAGCCAGCGGGAGCAGGGCCGGCGGCGGATCGGCTTCGCGGAACCAGCCCGGCGCGTCCAGGTGGAACCGCTGCCGGGCCCGGCCGGCGGCATCGCGCAGGCTGGCCGGCAGCGCGGCGGTGACCTTGAGCTGGGCGACGCCCAGCACGTCGGCGAGGCCCATCTCGCTGGCCGGGCCCGGCAGCCCGGACAGGAACAGGGTCTCGGCCTCGCCCCGGCTCAGCCCGGTCAGCCGGGTCCGATAACCGTCGAGCAGCCGGTAGCCGCCGCCGCGTCCCTGGTCGGCGTAGACCGGCACCCCGGCGGCGGACAACGCGAGCACGTCCCGGTAGACGGTGCGCTCGGAGACCTCCAGCTCGCGGGCCAACTCGGCGGCGGTCATCGTCTCCCGGGCCTGCAGCAGCAGGACCAGGGAGATCAGCCGGGCGGCCCGCATCGTCGATCCCCGAACCCGCTCAGAGTCCGGACCGGGCGGCGACGGAACCGTCGGTACGCGGGTCGCGGGCGAGTACTTCGCTTCGTTGGCGCCGGCCGCGGGCCGAGCCGAGCACGCCGGCGGGGCAGCCGCCGGCGGTCGACCGGCGGAGCAGGTCGTCGTGCAGTCGCGCCCACAGCGGCAGTGGGTTGTGCCGGTCGACCGGCCGGACCTGGTCGGTCATCGCCGGAGCAGGTAGGTGTCCATGATCCAACCCTTGCGCTGTCGGGCCTCGGCCCGCCGCGCGACGATCCGGTCGGCGACCAGATGCACCGGGCCGGCGTCGAGGATCTCGTCCGGCGTACCGAGGTAGGCACCCCAGTAGATGCGAACCTGATCGTCGGCGGTGAACCGGGTGAACGCGCACTGCGCGTCGAGCATCACCACCAGGTCGTCGACTCCGGCAGGAAAGCCTTCGTCGGCGAGCCGGCGCCCGGTGGTGATCTGCACCGGGCGGCCGATCCGGTTGAGCGCGATCCGGTGCCGGGCGGTCAGCGTGGCGATGCTGCTGATGCCCGGGATCACCTCGTGATCGAACTCGACGACGTCGCGTTCCCTCAGGTCGTCGAGGATGGCGAGGGTGCTGTCGTACAGCGCCGGGTCGCCCCAGACCAGGAAGGCGCCGCAGCCGTCGTCGGGGAGTTCGTCGCGGATCAGCTCGGCGAAGAGGTCGGCGCGCCGACGACGCCAGTCCTCGACCGCCGCGGGGTAGGCCGCCGCTGTCCGGTCCCGTTCCGGGTCGGGGACCTCGACCAGCCGGTACGCCCCCGAGGTGTGTCGGCGCAGGATCTCGTGCCGCGACACGGCCAGATCCTGCTTCACCGGCCCCTTGTCGAGGAGGAAGAACACGTCGACCCGGCGCAGCGCCGCGATCGCCTGCACGGTGAGTTGCTCGGGGTCACCGGCACCGATCCCGATGATCAGAATCTTTCGCACCTGGCGAGTGTGCCCTAACCCGTCGGCGGCGGGTGTCCGGGTTTAGCGGTTAGTGGCCGTTTTTGGGCACAGTTTTGCGGCAAATGGTCAGACGGATGAGGCGCCGAGCCGGCTGAGCGGCGAGGATCACAACATGAAGGTTCTCTTCCTGGGTGGTCCGTGGCATGACCAACGTCGTGAGGTGACCCCCCGCCGCCTTGCCGCTGCCGCTGACACCTTGCCTACGCAGTACACGGTGCCGATTCAGACCGGAGCCGATCCGGTCACCTACACCCGCCGCTACGCCCGCAGTCAGGGCGGGCGGCTGCCGGTCTACGTCGCCCCCGACTATTCCGGCCCGGCCCGCGCCTGACCTGCGGCGCGGGCCGCGACGCTGAGCTGGTCACCGCGGTTTGTCGAGCCCCCGCAGCGGGTCGGCCAGCTCACGTTCGAAGAAGTCCAGGAATCCGTCCGGGTCGGGCCCGGCGTTCTGCAACACGATGTGGTCGAAACCGGCGTCGAGATACGGCCGGACCGCTTCGAGGTGCACCGCCGGGTCCGGCCCCACGCTGAAGTGGTCGGCGATGTCGCCGGCGTCGACCAGCGCCGACGCCGCTTCGAAGTTGACCGGGTTCGGCAGCTCGCTCATCACCTTCCAGCCGGTCAGCGCCCAACGGCTGGACTCCCAGGCGGCCTTGATCGCCTGGTCGTCGTCGACCGCCCAGGCCATCGGCACCTCGGCGTAGCGCGGCCCGGCACCGCCGGCCCGCCGGTAGTGCTCGACGATCGAGCCCTTCGGCTCGGTGGCGAACAGCCCGTCGCCGAGCTCGGCGGCCAGCCGGGCGGACTCCGAGCCGCTGGCGGCCACCGCGATCACCGGCGGGGTCGGTGGCAGGTCGAACACCCGTGCGTCGTCGAGCTGCAGGTGCCTTCCCTGGTACGAGTGGTAGCCGCCGGACCAGAGCAGCCGGATGATCTCCAAGGCTTCGCGTAGCCGCTCGTGCCGTCCGTGCACGCTGGGGAACGGCTCCCCGGTGACGTGCTCGTTGAGGCGTTCACCGGCACCCACCCCGAGGGTGAACCGGCCGTCGGACAGCAGTGCCATGGTGGCGGCCGCCTGGGCGATGATCGCCGGGTGGTAGCGCATGCTCGGGCAGGTCACCCCGGTGGCCAGGCCGATCCGTTCGGTACGGGCGGCGATCGCCCCGAGGACGCTCCAGGTGAACGGCGAGTGGCCCTGCGAGTCGAGCCACGGGTGGAAATGGTCGCTCATCTCGACGAAGTCGAACCCGGCCTGCTCGGCCCGGACTGCCTGGTCGATGAGCTCGGCCGGCCCGAACGCCTCGGTGGCCAGCTTGTAGCCAATCCGCATGTCTCTGCCCTTTCCGTGCTGGTCCCACCACGTCGGTGACCGTGGCGCAGTCCGAAGGTTCTCGTACCCGTGCCGGACGGATCTATTCGCGGTCGTGCTCGACCCGCAGTTGCCGCTTCGGGGCCGGGTCGGCGAGATGACCGGCGGCGGATCAAGGCGCCGGTCTTCGGCTCCGCGACGGTGGCGTCCTGGGCAACATCGATCCGTTCCTCGCTGTCGACCGCCAGGCGGTTACCGCTGGATGGTGCCTGATGAGCAACTGGTGCGGGTGCGACTGGCTAGCCGTGAGCAACTGCGAAGGCAACTGCTCTGTGAACGCGACGGGGGTCGCGGCGAGGCGGTCGCGAACCTCCTCAGGAATGTCTGATTTGGAGGTTCACGGATGTCCGGCGGGCCGGCATACGCGCGTGCCTGTGCGCTTCGTCTTCGGCCGATAGTGGAGGAGGATGTGCGGGTGCCGGTGCCACGAGTCCTGGTCGTCGACGACGACGCGCAGATCCGCGAGTTACTCGAGTCGACCCTGCGGTTCGCCGGCTGGGAGGTGCACGCCGTGCCCGACGCCGCTACGGCGTTGGTGCGCCTGACCGGCCAGGAGTTCGATGCTGTCGTGCTCGATGTGATGATGCCTGGCCTGGACGGGTTCGAGACCGTCCGGGTGCTGCGCGGCCGGGGCAAGACCACGCCGGTGCTGTTCCTGACCGCGCGGCAGGACGTGGAGGACCGGATCCAGGGGCTGCGGCTGGGCGCCGACGACTATGTCACGAAACCGTTCAGCGTTGCCGAGGTCGTCGCCCGGCTGGAGGCGCTGGTGCGACGGACGGCGGGCACCGAGGTGCCGTCCGAGGACAACCGGCTACTGCTCGCCGACCTGGCCGTCGACCTCGATGCTCACCTGATTACTCGTGCGGGGCGTCCGGTGCACTTGTCGCCGACCGAGTTCCGGCTGCTTGTCTTCCTACTCAACAATGCGGGGCGGGTACTGTCCAAGAGCCAGATCTTGCAGCACGTGTGGGGGTATGACTTCGGCGGGGACGCCAACGTCGTCGAGCGGTTCGTCGCCAATGTACGCCGCAAGATTGACAACGGTGCGTCCGTGCCGCTGATCCACACCGTGCGTGGTTTCGGGTACACGGCGAGAGAACCCCGGTGAGACTGCGGTGGCCCGTGCGGCCGCTGTCGATCCGTCGCCGGCTCCTGGTCCACCTGCTCGTCCTGCTGCTCGTCGGGCTAGTCGGCGGTCCCGCCCTGACCTCGTTGTTCCTGCAACGCTACCTCGCCGAGCGGGCCGAGGAGCGGCTGTGGAACATCAACGCCTCCGTCGGCGGGATCCTCAGCGGACGTGACCGGGTGGTGATCGAGCCGGACGCGTTGCCCGCCTTCTCCGGCGTGGTCGTGGTCGGTCTGGACACGAGCGGCCGGCCGGCGTTCACCTTCGACCGGCTCCAGGATGGCCCACCGCCACCGGCGGGCGACCTCGTCGCAGCTACCCGCGCCCTGCCGATCGGGGAACCCGCCGACCTGACCGCCGGGGGCCGCACGTTCCTGGTGGCCCGTGCCCGAGCCACAGGCCTGGTCGTGGAGTCCGGCGACGCCACGTCGATACCGCTCGGGTTCCTCATCGTCGCCGTCGACCGGACCGACGACGTGGCGGTGATCGCCCGCCTGCGGCGGACCGGGTTCGGGTTCGCCGTCGCCGCGTTGATCGTGCTGGGGTCGGTGGCCGCGTTGAGCCTGCGCCGCGGCCTGCGCCCGCTGGAACGGATGGCCGAGGCCGCCGACCAGATCGCCGGAGGCGCCGGGGACCACGACTTCGGCGATCTCGCCCACGGCTCCGGTACCGAGACAGTCCGGCTGGCCGCGGCCCTGACCGAGGCGTTCGAAGCCCGGCGCCGCGCCGAGCAGGCCCTGCGCTCGTTCGTCGCCGACGCCTCGCACGAACTACGCACCCCGCTCACCGGCATCAGCGGCTGGCTCGACCTATACGTGCAGGGCGGCCTGGAGGACCGCGACGACCTGGACCGGGCGATGGGCCGGATGGAGGCCGAGGTGGGCAGGATGCGCCTGCTCGTCGAGGATCTGGCCCTGCTCGCCCGGATGGACGCCGGGCGGCCGCTCGCCGCCGAACCGGTCCCTCTGCTGCCCCTGCTGGAAGGCATCATCGAGGACGCGCGCGTGATCAAGCCGGACCGGGCGATCACCCTGCAGGCGGCCGGACCGGTCACCGTGCTCGGCGACGCACCGCGGCTGGAGCAGGTGTTCCGCAACCTCGTCGGCAACGCCGTCCAGCACACCCCGGCCGGCACGCCCGTCGAACTGGCCGTCGGCCCCGCCGCCCGCACCGAGGTCGCCATCGAGGTCGTCGACCACGGACCGGGCATCGCCGAGCACGACCTGGCCCGGGTGTTCGACCGGTTCTACCGGGTCGACGCCGGCCGGTCCCGGGACGGATCCGGGACGGATCCGGCTCCGGGCTGGGGTTGTCCATCGTCCGAGCCCTGGTGACCGCGCAGGGCGGCGAGGTCACCGGCCGGTCCGTGGTCGGCGAGGGCACCACGATCACCGTCCGGCTCCCGGTCGCGGCACCGGCAGCGTTGCCGTCAGCCAACCATCAGGTTCCCGGCAGGGGATCGTCAGGGTCCGAATAGGCGCGCCGTCAGCTCAGGCCGGTCGACTGGACGGCGAGCGGGCATCCGGCCCGCCGGACAGCGGAAGGGATGACGAGCTGATGGCTCGGTTGTTGCAGCGCGTAGGCCGGTTCGCGCACCGGCGGAGATTCATCGTGATCGGAGGCTGGGTGCTGCTGCTCCTGGCCCTCGTGGGAGGTCTGGCGGCGCGCGGGAGCGCCCTGACCGACGAGTTCACCATCCCCAGTTCGGAGTCCCAGGCGGCGCTGAACGTGCTGCAGGAGGAGTTCCCCGGTGCGGGCGGGACCTCGCTGCAGATCCTGCTGGAGGCACCCGACGGCGGGACGGTTGGCGATCCGGCCTACAACGCAGCCGTCCAACGGTCACTGACAGCGGTGTCCAAGCTCGACCATGTGCGGTCCGTCGCGCCGCCGCAGGCCCCGGGCACGGTCAGCGCCGACGGCCGATCCGGGCTGGCCATCGTGCAGTTCGACGTACTCAAGAGCGAACTGCCCGACTCGACAGGCGACGACGTCCGGGCCGCGATGGCCCCGGCCGAACAGGCCGGGCTGACCGTGCTCCTCGGCGGCAACGCCCTCTCCGGCGGGCCGAGTTCCGCCTCGCACGCGGCGGAGGTGATCGGCCTCCTGTTGGCGGTCGTCGTCCTCGCGGTCACCCTCGGATCGGTGGTCGCCGCCGGGCTGCCCCTGCTCACCGCGCTCGTCGGCGTCGCCGCCGGGCTGGTCGGTATCTGGGTGGCCTCGACCCTGACCACGATCTCCACGACCGCCCCGACGCTCGCGCTCATGCTCGGGCTCGCGGTCGGTATCGACTACGCCCTGCTGCTGGTCGCCCGCCACCGCGCCGAACTGGCCGCAGGGGCGGACGTCGCGCAGGCCGTCGCCCGAGCCACCGCCACTGCTGGGTCATCGGTGGTGTTCGCCGGGTCGACCGTGATCATCGCCCTCCTCGGCCTGGCCGTGGCGCAGGTGCCGTTCCTCACCGTGATGGGAGTGTCCTCGGCGGCAACCGTGCTCCTCGCGGTGCTGGTGGCGATCACGTTGCTGCCGGCCCTACTGTCGGTGGCCGGGCGGCGGCTGGCGCCGCGCCCGGGCGGGCGATACAGCCGGCGGGCCACGGCCGTCGCCGAGGGCCGCGCGGTCCCCGGCGCCGAGCGCTGGGTGCGGGGCGTGCTGCGCCGGCCCGTCATCATCCTCGCCGCCGGGATCGGCGCGCTACTCCTCCTGGCGGTGCCGGTGACGGGCATGCGACTGGCGCTGCCCGACAACGGGAGCCTGCCGAACAGCGACCAGGCGCGCCAGGTCTACGACACAGTCTCCGACGAGTTCGGACCCGGGCTCAACGGTCCGGTCCTCGTGCTCGCCGACCTCTCCAGGTCCAGCCAGCCAGACACGGCCGCCACGGCCGTCGCCGAAGGTCTCAGCGACATTCCCGGTGTGGCGTCGGTGGCGCCGCCGCGGATATCCACCAACGCCCGGTACGCCCTGATCCAGGTGATCCCCGCGACCGGACCCGCCGACCCGGCGACCGCCGACGTGGTGCAGACGATCCGGCACGAGGCCGCGGACATCACCGCCACGACCGGCGCAACCATCCAGGTCAGCGGGACGACCGCGCTCGGCGTCGACGTCTCCGCCCGGCTGTCTACCGCGATCCTGCCGTTCGCCCTGGTCGTCGTCAGCCTGTCGATGGTGCTGTTGACGATGGTCTTCCGCTCCCTGCTGGTGCCCCTAATTGCCGCGGTCGGCTACCTACTCACCCTCGGCGCGACCCTCGGCGTCACGGTGGCACTGTTCCAGTGGGGCTGGTTCGGCGGCATCCTCAGCGACGGCACCACCGGCTCGCTGGTGAGCTTCATGCCGATCATCGTGATGGCCGTGCTGTTCGGTCTGGCAATGGACTACCAGGTCTTCCTCGTCTCCCGGATCCACGAGGCGGTCATCCACGGCCGCGAGCCGAGGGAGGCGGTACGCGAGGGAGCACGGCACGCCGGCAGAGTCGTCGCGGCCGCCGCACTGATCATGATCGGGGTCTTCGCCAGCTTCGTGGTCAGCGGGACGGCAACGGTCCGCCCGATCGCCTTCGCGCTGGCCCTCGGCGTGCTCCTGGACGCCTTCCTTGTCCGAATGACGCTGGTCCCCGCCGCACTCGGGCTGCTCGGCACACACGCATGGACACTGCCGCAACGCCTCGACCGCCTGCTGCCCGCCATGGACGTGGAGGGTGTCGCACTGGCCCGCCCGGCCGGTGGGGACGCCACCGGCTCCGTTGAGGAACTTGTCCCCACCGAGGTGGACCTCACCCGCACCGGCGGTCCGCAGCTGAGCGGACGACGTCGAGACCGCGAGCGCCGCCAGCCAGCACCGATCAGAAGGATTCGCGTGCGTAACCGCCTTTTTGCAGCCATGCCGGTGACCGTGATCGCAGCGCTCGTCGGGTGCCTCGCGGTGCCACCAGGCGCCCAAGCTGCCGCGTCGACAACGACGCCTGGCATCGACGCCTACCTCTACGGTTACGCTCCGGTCGTCGCCGCCCGCACCCGGGCCAACCAACTGTGCGCCATCGGGAACGTCAACACGCTGGTGAACTCGCCTACGCTCGCCACTCCCGCCAGCCGTGACGTGGTGGCACCCAACGTCGACACCCTCTACTCGATCGCATGGCTCGACCTGCGTCGTGGGCCGGTCGTGCTGACGGTACCGGCGATCGACGACCGGTACTACAACTTCCAGTTCCTCGACCTGTACACCAACGTGTTCACCAACATCGGTACCCGCACCGTGGGCGCTTCGGGCGGCAGGTACGCGATCGTTCCGCCCGGATGGTCCGGTGAACTTCCGAGCGGCGTCACGTCGGTGTCCGCACCCACCTGGGACGTATGGCTGCTAGGCCGCACGCTCGTGAAGAACCCCGACGACGTGCCCGCCGCCAGGGCTGTCATGGCCGGGTACCAGCTTGCCGTCCTCGAAACGTCCGCCACCGACACGCCGCCAGCGCTGCCTACGCCCGACTGCGCGAACCTGCCACGGCCACAGACCCCCTACGACGCCGGCGCCGCCTTCTTCGACGAACTGGCTGCCGCGCTCGCGGCTGACCCACCCCCGACCGCCGACGCGCCGGCACTCGCTCGTCTCGCCACGCTCGGCGTCGAGCCGGGCGGGATCCCGAGCCAAGGGGATCCGCAGACCGTTGCCACCCTGGAGGCGGCGGTGACCGACGGGCAGGCGTACCTCGTAGCCGGCCAGGCGGAAGCCGCGTTCCCCGCTGCCGGGCGGACGTGGCGGTCGAGCCTCAGCGCCGGCACCTACGGCACCGACTACCTGCTCCGAGCCAGTATCGCCGCTGGTGGCCTGGGCGCCAACGTGCCCGCCGAGTCGACGTACTATTTCTCCCTGTCCGACTCGCTCGGCCAGCCGCTCAGTGGGGAACGCTCCTACCGGCTGCACTTCCGGCCGGGAGCTCTCCCGCCGACGAGCGCGGACGGATTCTGGTCGGTGACCATGTACGACGAGAACCACTTTCTTGTCCCCAACGAGCTCAACCGGTACGCCCTCAGCGATCGTTCCGCTCTCACGGTGAACCAGGACGGATCACTCGACCTGTTCCTGTCCACCACTCCACCACCCGGCGGGACGGCGAACTGGCTGCCCGCCCCGACCGGCGCCTTCCACGTCTACATGCGGGTCTACCTACCCACCGACGATGTACTGACCGGCGAGTGGCAGCCGCCGCGCATCGCCCGGTGGTTCTGCTGAGACGTGTGCTGATCACGCGATCGGGTCAGCGCCGGCTGACACGATCGCGCCGCTCCCGGGTCGCGGTACCAGCCACCGCTCGTCGGTGATCCGCAGACCGAAGCGCATGAAAATGACCGTGACCAGCCGGTAGCCCGGGTTGGCCCATCGATCCAGGGTTGCAGGTCGGTCGAGTCGGGTCAGAACCTGGCGGGTGAGTGCCCGCGGTAGTCGTTCGGACTGCCGCGGGCAGGCCGTGCTGACCGCCCTCGCCGAACAGGCGCTCGCCGAACGCCCCGCGCCCGACGCGTTCGTCGAAGCGGGCGCTGCCGCCACGACGTCGGGAAGTGCCATGTGGCTGGGTGCGCCCATGGTGCTCCTGGATCTGTGTGCTCAGCGGCCGGGAGGGGCGAACGAAACTGGAACACGGCGTGGTGAAGGCGGCGGCAGCTCTAGTTTCGTACCTCCGGGCGAGGCGCCGCCGGCGATCCTGCCGCTATGGACAAGGGGGACAAGGGGCGGCCGACGTGATGGACGGCGTGCTGTCACCTGGGGAGATCACTAGCTGGGTGGCGTCGAGCAGGGCACGGACCGCTGTGGAGTCGCCGATGATGGCGACCGCTTCGGCGCCCTCGATCGGAGCTCCACCGATGACCAGAGCCTTCCACGCGAGGGTCGTTGCCTCGACTCGCGCGTCGACGTCGTCGGGGATCGGTTCCTTCGACACCGTGGTGCCGCCTGGGCCTACTGTCGCGAGGTACTCGACCGGCTCTTGCCCGGCGGCGCGGGAGTCCGTCAGGGTCAACGCGACGCGGCGGACGGGCTCACCTGCTGGTGCCGGCGACGCATGTGCCCGCATGGCGAGGACGAGTGTGTCCGGGCTCATGTCCGCCTCCAGCGGCAGTCGCGGCGAGCGCACGGCCCACCGTGACAGGGCTGTGTTGACAGCCTCGAGGTCGTATCCCCACTCAGTAAGGTCGTAGACGGTGACGTCGGCGGGGCGGGGCAGGGTGCGCCGTACAACGATGCCGGACTCTTCCAGGTCCTGGAGCCGGCGTGAGAGCGTTCCGGGGCCGATGCCTGGAATGTCGCGCTGGATGTCGACGAAGCGCTTCGGCCCCAGCAACAGCTCGCGCACGACGATGAGGGCCCACCGCTCTCCGATCAGGTCGAGCGCGTGGGCGGAAGCGCAGCCGTCGTTGTACGAGCCATATGTCCTTCGTGTCGCCACCGAGCCAGTGTAACTACTTGGCTAGTAGCGTGTACTACTGATTTAGTAGTGCCATGGATGCCCGACGCACCGATGTTTGGACTGCCGTTCACCGCGAACGCGCGGCTCTTGTCCGCGACCTGGAGACTCTCGCGCCAGAGCAGTGGAACGCTCCGACCGCCTGCGGTGAATGGGACGTGCACGACGTCGTGGCCCACCTCGTCGACACGGCGAAGACCACGAGGATCGGCTTCATCCGACACATGGTGACTGCCCGCTTCGACTTCGACCGCCAGAACGCCGCCGGTCTCGTCCGCGAACGGTGCGACGACCCGAAGGACACTCTCGACGCGCTGCGATCCGTCCTGACCTGCACCAGAACGCCGCCGGCGGCGATCGCCACACGCCTCGTCGAGGCCTTCGTCCACGGAGAAGACGTCCGGCGGGCGGTCGGGCTCACCGGCGACTACCCGGCCGACCAGGTGGCGACGGCGCTGGAATTCCAACTTCGCACGACCGTGAAGATCGGCGGCGGTAGGGAGCGCGCGAGTGGTCTGCGGCTCATCGCCTCCGATGCACCCGTGGACGGTGGAACCGGACCGCTGGTGCACGGATCGGCCCTCGCCCTCCTGCTCGCGGTATCCGGTCGCCCCGTTGAGCCCGATGAGCTCTCCGGCCCCGGCGCAGCGACTCTCGCCGAACGCACTACCTCCTGAAGCCGCCACGCCACCCGAATCTGCTACGAGCTCTGTCTGGTCCTTGGTGAGGCCGACGACGGCAACCTCGACAGGGCCGTCCGGTCCCTATGGCGTGCCGCCGACGTGCATGGCTGCCGGGTTCGCCGGGCCCGTGGTTCTGGCGAACCGGGTTCAGCGCCAGTCCGGGTCGCGGCGCAGCACCAGGGCGCTGTTGAAGCCGTCGAAACCACGGGCGGCGACCAGCGCGGCGTGCCCCGCGCACTCACGTGGCGTACGGACGAAGTCGAGCTCGCAGCCGGGTGCCGGCCGTCGCGGTGCGGCGGTCGGCGGCAGCAGCCGATGCCGCAGCGCCAGCAGCGCCGTCGCCACGTCCAGCGCGGCGCTGCCCTGGTGGGCCCGGCCGGTCAGCGGCTTCGGCGTGGTCACCGGTGGTTGCGCCGGGCCGAAGACGGCGTGCAACGCCCGAGCCTCGGACCGGTCGTAGCGCGGCACCCCGAGCGCGTCCGGCAGGCAGACGTCCACCTGCGCCGGTGCCACCCCGGCGACCTCCAACGCCCGCCAGATCGCCCGCGCGTACTGACCGACGTCACCGCCGGCGTGTCGGTCGGTGTGCCGGGCGTCGTGGGTGGCGCCCCAGCCGGCGACCTCGCCGTAGATCACCGGAGCGCCCCGGGCCAGCGCGTGTCCCAGCTCCTCGACGACCAGCACCGCGCCACCCTCGCCGGGCAGGTAACCGGCGGCGTCCGCATCGAACGGCAGGTACGCCGTCTGCGGGTCGGTGCCGGTGCTGAGCAGCCCGCTGCGCAGCTGGCAGGCCAGTGCGTACGGGCTCAGCGCGCATTCGGTGGCCCCGGCCAGCACCACGTCGGCACCTCGGCGGATGGTCCGGGCGGCGTGCGCCAGGCTGTCCAGCCCGCCGGCCGCCTCGGCGACCAGCACCCCGCATGCCCCCTTGAACTGGTGGGCGATGGAGAGCTGGCCGACGCTGGCGGCGTAGAACCAGGCGATCGACTGGTACGCGCCGACGCTGCGGCCCGGTCGGCTCCACAGCCGCTGCAGCTCCCGCTGCCCGAACAGGTTGCCCCCCGACGAACTGGCCAGCGCGACCGCGTACCGGTCGGGGTCGTCGGCGGTCTCCGGCAACCCGGCGTCGGCCAACGCCAGCCGGGTGCCGGCGAACCCGAGGTGGGTCCACCGGTCGGTCTGCACCGCCCGCCGGTTGTCGGTCCACTGCAGCGCGTCGAAGTCGGTGACCTCGCCGGCCAGGGTGACCGGGTACGGCGTCGGGTCGAACAGGGTGATCGGGCCGGTGCGTACCTGCCCGGCCAGGGTGGCCTTCCAGTGCGCGTCGGCACCCATCCCGGTGGGCGCCACCACTCCGATGCCGGTGACCACCGCTCGTCGGCGGTCCGGATGCGGTGGTGCGCCGCCATCGGTCCGCCCGCCGCTGTTCGATCCGTCGCCGCTCAACGTCGGGTCCTCTCCGGGCGGGCGAACACCATCGCCGACTGGAATCCGCCGAAGCCGCTGCCGACCGACAACGCCACGTCGACCGGTAGCTCACGGGCGGTGTTCGGGACGTAGTCCAGGTCGCACTCCGGGTCCCGGGTGCGCCAGTTCGCCGTCGGTGGGACCGTCCCGTGTGCCATGGCCAGCGCACAGGCCGCCATTTCGATGGAGCCGATCGCGCCGAGCGAATGCCCGACCATGGACTTGATCGAGCTGATCGGCACCCGGTACGCGGCGTCGCCGAGCGCCCGTTTGAAGGCGGCGGTCTCGTGCCGGTCGTTCTGTCGGGTCCCGGAACCGTGTGCGCTGACGTACGACACGTCGTCGGGGTTGAGCCGGGCCTGGTCCATCGCCTCGACGATGGCCCGCGCCATCTCCGCTCCGTCGGGCCGCAGGCCGGTCATGTGGTAGCCGTTGCTGCGGGTGGCGTACCCGCCGACCTCGCAGTAGATCCGCGCGCCGCGCCGCCGGGCGTGGTCGAACTCCTCCAGCACCAGGACGGCGGCGCCTTCGGCGAGGACGAACCCGTGCCGGTCGTTGTCGAACGGTCGGCTGGCATGCGCCGGGTCGTCGTTGTCCGGGCTGGTGGCCCCGATCGCGTCGAACGAGGCGACGGTGACCGGGGAGATCGGCGAGTCGGCGGCGCCGGCGAGCATCACGTCGGCGTCGCCGTCGACGATCAGCTGGTGGGCGTAGCCGATCGCGTCGATCCCGGAGGTGCAGCCGGTCGAGATGACCTGCGCGGGGCCGTGCAGCCCGTGCCGGCAGGCCACGTCGGCGGCGAGGCTGCTGGGGATCAGCGCCTGATACAGGTACGGGGTGGTGCAGTCCGGGTCGACCAGCCAGTGCGTGCCGGAGTCGCTGGCCACCACGTACTCCTGCTCCAGGGCCATGGTGCCGCCGACCGCGGAGCCGAGCGCCACACCGGCCCGCTGCCGGCCGGCGTCGTCGAGCCGCAGCCCGGCGTCGGCGACCGCCTCGATCGAGCAGGCGAGCGCGAACTGCACGTACCGGTCGGCGCGTCGTCGTTCGCGGGGGCCGAGGCCGGCGCGGGCCGGGTCGAAGTCGCATTCGGCGGCGATCTGGGATCGGAACGGTGCCGGGTCGAAGAACGTGATCCGGCGGGTGGCGGTGCGCCCGGCGGTGATCGTCGCCCAGAAGCTGTCCCGGGTCGCGCCGCCGGGGGCGACGACCCCGATGCCGGTGACGACGGTTCGCCGGGGCGACCCGGGCGCCGTCACGGCCGGCTGCCGTTGGGTGCCGTCGTGCGGGGGCGCTGCGCCGGCTGCGGCCGGTTCGCCGGGAGCCGGTCGGTGTCTGGCGCGTCCGGTCCGGGGCCGAGTACGGCCGGGCCTTCGGTGTCGACGTGGCCGAGCTCGGGGCGCGGTGCCAGCGGGCCGAGGTGGAACACCACTTCGGCCGGCCCTTTGCTGACGTTGCGCAGCCGGTGGCGGGTGTTCATCGGTACGAACAACGCCTCGGCGCGACGCACCGCGACCGGCAGGTCGTCCAGGTCGACGATGATCTCACCGCGCGCGACGTAGAGGAACTCCTCGCTGTACGGGTGGTAGTGCTCGGCGATCCGTTCGCCGGGGCGCAGGATCGCCATGCCGAGGAAGCCCGACGTGCTGCCGACGGTACGCGGGCCGAGCAGCACCCGCAGTTCGCCGCCACGGCGGCGGTCGGCGGTCAGGTCGCGGGCGGCGACGAGTCGTGGGTCGTTCACTGCCGACCTCCGGCGGTCTCGGCGGTGCGGGCCAGGGTTTCGATCCGGTCCCGGATGATGTCCAGTTGGATCCGGCTGTTGGCGTTGATCCGGTCGGTCATGCCGGCGTTGTCGATCGGCGCGGTCGGTCGCATCGAGAAGTCCTGCACCCAGGTCATCCGGGTGCCTTCGGGGACTTCGGCGTAGTCCCACCGGATCCGCATGTACTCGAACGGCCCGGGTTCGATCCGCTGCGCCAGCACCCGGCGGCGTTCCCGGTCGGCGGTGCGTTCGCTGACCCAGCTCCAGGCGATGCCGTTCTCGTCCGGGTGCATGGTCAGCCGGAACCGTACGGTGTCTCCGCTCCGGTGCATGATCTGCACCGATTCGTACTCGGTGAACAGGTCGGTCCAGCGGCCGACGTCGTTGGTGACGTCCCAGACCAGGTCCAGGCCGGCGGCGATCACCACGCTGTTCTCGGTGTGGCCGGGTGGATCCGGCTCGTCGACCGGTGCTGTGCCGGTCGCGTCGGTCGGACTGGCGACGGCTGTGCCGGCCGCGTCGGCCGGACTGGCAACGGCCGCACCGGACGGGCCGAGTTCGGCGGCGACCAGGTCGGCGACCTGGGCGATGCTCAGGTCCGCGCTGTCGGTCGGGATCCGCACCTGGTAGCGGTCGGCGACCACGGCCTGCAGTTCCAGCAGGGCGAGCGAGTCCATGCCGAGGTCGGCGAGCGACGCCGCCGGGTCGTCGGCGGCGCTGCCCGCGTCCAGGCCACAGTTGCGGACCAGGATGGCGGTGATGTCCGCGGAGGTGACCGACCGGTGTTGATCGATGATGCTCATTGTTGCTCCTTGGTTGAGGCGACTTGTCACTTAGGAACCGGCTGGTCGAGCAGTCGGTCGACCAGGGTGGTCGACAGCCGTCCCTTGCGGAACGCGGCGTCGTCGAGGACCCGCCGCAGGAACGGGATGGTGGTGCGCATTCCGGGCCCGTCGATGTCGAACTCGCTGAGCGCGCGTTCCATCCGGTTGAGTGCCAGCTCCCGCTCGGGTGCCCACACCACCACCTTGGCCAGCAGCGAGTCGTAGTGCGGGCCGACGACGTATCCGGGATAGCCGTGGGTGTCGACCCGGGTGAAGGGGCCACCGGGTGGGACGAACCGGTCCAGTCGTCCCGGGGTCGGAGCGAAGCCACGTCGCGGATCTTCGGCGTTGACCCGACACTCGATGGCGACGCCACGCGGCCGGATCTCCGGCTGGCGCAGCCGCAGCGGGGTGCCGCAGGCGATGTGGATCTGTTCCTGGACCAGGTCCACCCCGGTGATCATCTCGGTGACCGGGTGTTCGACCTGGATTCGGCAGTTGATCTCGATGAAGTGGAACTGGTCGTGTTCGTCGACGAGGAACTCGAAGGTGCCGACGCCGACGTAGCCGACCGCCAGGGCACCGCGCAGCGCGACCTCGGCCATCTCGTCGAGCATGGCGGCCGGCAGGGTGGGGGCCGGGCCTTCCTCGATGAGCTTCTGGTGCCGGCGCTGTACGGAACAGTCCCGGGTGCCCAGATGGATCCCGTTGCCGTGCCCGTCGCAGAGCACCTGGACCTCGACGTGCCGGGCCTGGAGGAGATAGCGCTCCAGGTAGACCCGGTCGTCGCCGAAGACCGCGCGGGCCGTCTGACGGGTCCGGTGGTACGCCTGGGCCAGGGTCCGTTCGTCGGAGACCACGGTCATGCCCCGGCCGCCGCCACCGGCCGCCGCCTTGATGATCACCGGGTAGCCGATCTCGGTGGCGAGGGCGGCGGCGTGTGCGGCACTGGTGACCGGCTCCTGGCTGCCCGGCGGCAGCGGCAGCCCGGCCGCGCCGAGGACCGCCCGAGCCTGGGCCTTGTCGCCCAGGGCGAGCATCACCTGTGCCGGCGGGCCGATGAAGGCCAGCCCGTTCTCGGCGCAGATCTCGGCGAAGTCGGCGTCCTCGGAAAGGAATCCGTAGCCGGGGTGGACGGCCTCAGCGCCGGTGCGGCGGGCCGCCTCGATGATCGCCGCCGCGTTCAGGTAGCTGGACCGGCTCGCCGGTGGGCCGATGTGGACGGACTCGTCGGCGAACCGGACCACCGCCGAGTCGCGGTCCGCCGTCGAGTGGACCGCGACGGTCCGTACGCCGAGTTCCCGGCAGGCCCGGGCGACCCGCAGCGCGATCTCGCCCCGGTTGGCGATCAGGATCTTCTCGAACACGATGCTCGCCTCCTCATTCGGGACCGAGCGTGATCAGCGGCTGGTCGAACTCGACCGGTTCGCCGTCGCCGACGAGGACTGCCTCGATCACGCCGCGCTGGTCGGCGGTGATCTCGTTCATCAGCTTCATCGCTTCGACGATCCCGATCACCTGCCCGGGTTCGATCACGTCGCCGGTGGTGACGAACGGTTTGCCGCCCGGCTCCGCCGCCCGGTAGAAGGTGCCGACCATCGGCGACACCAGCCGGCGTGTTCGCGCCGTCGGCACTTCGCCACCGGAAGCCGCCCCGGCGGTCGGCGGCTCCCCGGCGGTCGGCGGCTCCCCGGGTACGGCGGTCCGGCCGGCCGGGTCGTGCCACTCGATCTCGATCACGGTCTCCCCGTGCCGGACCTGCACCCGCCGCAGCGGGCCGGCGAGCTCGCCGACCAACTCCCGGGTCTGTTCGGCGAGCCGGCGTAGCTGACTGGCCAGCTCCGGGCCGGCCGGGGTTCCGTTGGCGGCGGCTGCGGACATCATCGCCTCACCTGGATCGGTCGGTCGGTGTCGTCGGCCGGTCCGCCGACGGGAACATCCGTTGCCCCGGCCCCGGCCCCGATCTCGGCTGGGCCGGCGGCGTAGCGGCGGAACCGGCGGGCACGTCGGCGGAGCAGTTCGGCGGTGGGCAGCGTGAGCAGGTCCGCCAAGGCGGCGAGCAGCGCGGCGCGGATCCGTTCACCGGCCCCGGTCGGGTCCCGGTGGGCACCGCCCGGCGGTTCCCCGACGATGCCGTCGGCGACGCCCAGGCGGACCAGATCGGGTGCGGTGAGCCGCAGCGCGGCGGCGGCCCGCGGTGCGGCGGCCCGGTCGTGGAACAGGATCGCGGCGCAGCCTTCTGGGCTGATCACCGAGTAGACGGCGTTCTGCAGCATCAACACCCGGTCGGCGACCGCCAGCGCGAGGGCACCACCGCTGCCACCCTCGCCGGTGATGACCGCGATCACCGGCGTCGGTAGTCGGGACATGGTGCGCAGACAGGTCGCGATCGCGGCGGCCTGGCCCTGCTCCTCGGCGTCCACTCCAGGGTGTGCGCCGGGAGTGTCGATCAGGGTCACCACCGGGAGACCGAGCCGGGCGGCCAGTCGCATCATCCGTACCGCCTTGCGGTAGCCGGCCGGGCCGGCCATGCCGAAGTTTCGGGCCAGCATCTCCCGCGCGTCGTGCCCCTTCTGGTGCCCGATCACGACGACCGGCTGGTCACCGAGCCGGGCCAGGCCGGTGACGATCGCCGGGCAGTCGGCACCGAGCCGGTCGCCGTGCAGTTCGACGAAGCCGTCGAACACGGTGTGCGCGTAGTCCGACGTGGTCGGCCGGGCCAGGTTGCGTGCGGCGCGTACGCACTGCCAGGCGTCGGGTGTCTCGCCCTGGCGGGCGGCCGGCACGACGACCGTCGGATGGGTGGCGGTGGGTGCCGCCGGACCTGCTCCGACCCGGCCGGCCACGGCGAGCGCGAGCAGGGCGCGCAGCCGGGCCCGCAGGTCGCGGCGTTCGACGACCAGATCGACCTGGCCGTGCCGGAGCAGGAACTCCGCGGTCTGGAAACCGGCGGGCAACTCCTGGCGGATCGTCTCGCGGATGACCCGGGGGCCGGCGAACCCCATCCGGGCGCCGGCTTCGGCGATCACCAGGTCGGTGTTGGTGGCGAACGAGGCGGCGACGCCGCCGTACGTCGGGTCGGTGATGACGCTGACGGTGAGCAGGCCGGCGGCCCGCAGGTCGGCGATCGCGCCGCTGATGGTGGCCAGCTGCATCAGCGCCAGCGCACCTTCCTGCATCCGGGCGCCACCGGAAGCGGTGACCAGCACCAGCGGGCTGGCGGTGGCGAGCGCGTGCTCGGCGGCCCGGGTGATCAGCTCGCCGGTGGCGGCACCGAGGCTGCCGCCGAGGAAGCGGAAGTCCATCACGGCGAGGACGGCGCGGTGTCCGCCGATGCGGGCGGTGCCGCACACCACGGCCTCCGCGAGGCCGGTCGCGGTCCGCGCCCGGGCGAGCCGCTGCGGGTACGGCAGGGAGTCGACGAACCGTAGCGGGTCCACCTCGGCGGCCGGTTCACCCAGGTCGACGAAGCTGTCCGGGTCGGCGAGCTGACTGATGCGCGCCGGCGCGGTGAGTCGACGGTGATGTCCACAGTCGGGGCAGACCTCGAGGTTGCGGCGCATCCGCCGCCGGTAGACCAGGGCGCGGCAGACGGCGCAGCGCAGCCACAGGTCCCGGGTGGCCGGGCCGGTGGCGGTCATGGCCGTCGGCCGGTGGAGGCGTCCCAGTGGTAGAACCGGTGGGCCATCGCGTCGCGTGGGGAGCGCCAGGTCGCCAGGTACGGGCTGATGTACGCGGCGAGCCGGCGGCTGACCCGGTCGAACTCGGGATGTTCCCGGGCGGCGGCGACCGCCTGCGGCCCCGTGTGGTCGGTTTCGATCAGGTGCACGTACAGGTCGTGCAGTCGGTACAGCGACCGGTGCCGTACCCCGGCCAGGCCGGGCAGGTCGGTGCAGTCCGACTCGGCGAAGATCTCCGCGACCTGCTGTTCCGCGTCCGGGACCACCTTGGCGATGATCAGCGACCGATCCATGGCTTCCTCCCAGCGGCGTCGTGCCTTGGTCGCTGCCCACGATGCCGTCGGCGGCGTCACCGTCGCGTCGCGTCGCGCTGTTCGGGCCGGAGCTCGGCGTTGACGCCGAGGTAACGGCGGGCCGGTACAGCGCGTGATCACCGAGGGTTACCGCGACTGTCGGTGATGCCCGTTTGTTTCGCAAGAAGTAGCAGCTCAGGCTAGTTGTCGGGTATCTGTCGGGGTGACCGGTCGGTCGAGCGCGTCATTGACTGAGAGTAATCACGGTTGATAATCTTGGTGACGCAAGGGCGTGGTGACAGGGCAGTGACCGGTGGCTGACGCGTGCAGGGGGTTCCGCCGTGACGTTAGAGGCAGGCAACGCGGAAGCATCGGTCCGACTACTACTTCTCGGCGGATTCCGCCTGGTCAGGCGGGACGAGTCAATAACGGTCCCTCGTGGACTCCAGCGGATCCTCGCGCTGATCGGGCTGCGTCCCGGTGCCACCCGCGCACATCTGGCCGGGCTGCTCTGGCCGGACGCGGCCGAGGAGCGTGCCCTTTCGTCGCTGCGTACCGCGCTGTGGCGGCTGCGCCAGGAGCCGAGTTGCCCGCTGCGCACCGCCGGGGACACCGTCCGGCTCGATCCACAGGTCCAGGTCGATGTGGACGATCTGGTCCGCACCGCGGCCCGGGTCCGCGACGGCGGCGATCCCCGGCTGGCCGACGTGGTGCTCACCGCCGCCCGGCACGATCTGCTGCCCGGCTGGTACGACGACTGGGTGCTGCTGGAGCGGGAACGGCTGCGGCAGTTGCGGCTGCACATGCTGGAGCACGTCGCGCAGACCTATCTGGAGGCCGGGCAGCACGACGAGGCGCTGCAGGCCGCCCTGGAGGCGGTGGGTGCCGAACCGTTGCGGGAGACCCCGCACCGGCTGATCGTGCGGATCCACCTCGCCGAGGGCAACGCCTACGAGGCGTTGCACACCTTCTACGCGTACCGGGATCTGGTGTTGCGGGAGTTGCAGCTGGAGCCGTCGCCGGCGATGTCGGCGCTGCTGGGCGACATCCTGACGCCGATCCGCGACGCCCCGGGGCGTCCCCGCCCCCGCCGGCACCACCCGGTCACCGACCCGGTGCGATCCGGTCCGGCGTGACCGCCGCCGGCTGGGTCGCGTCGGCCTGGGTCGTGCGGTCGTCACCCCCGCGGTTCGGCCACCCGCGCGCCGAGGGAGACCCGGACCAGGGCGGCGGCGAACCGCGGCAGGTCGCGATCACTGACCAACGTGGCCAGTCGCTCGGGCGAGCCGGGCAGCCCGATCCGGCCGGCGCCGCTGGTCACCCGCTTGTCCAGGTACGGCCGCAGGCCGGGCCAGACCGCCTGCACCTCACGCAGGTAGATGTCCGCGCCGGTCGGTCCGATCCCGGGGTACGCGGTGAGGAGCCGGCGCAGCGCGGTCGGCTCGTCACCGGCCTCGGCGTGCAGCCGCCGCAGGTCACCGCCCCATCGGCGTTGGCACAACTCGGCCCCGTCACCGAGCATGGTGGCGGTCCGCTCGTCGTACCGCCGGTAGTGACCGCGACCCAGCGCGTCCACCCGGTCCTGCCAGCTGGCCGCGGCCATCGCCGCCGGGGTGCGGTAGCCGGCGGCGAAGAGTTCCCGCGCGGCGTCGATCGCGATCCGCGCCGCGATCCGGGTACTCAGCAGCGTCGCGAGCACCAGGAGCTGGTACAGCGGTGCCGGCTTGTCGGCCAGCGTGATGCCCGCCTCCGCGCTGAAGGTACGGCCCTGCTGGTCGAGCAGGGCCGTCACGGTCGTTGCCGGCCGCCGATCGGCCATCTCCGTCACCTCCCGGTCACGCCACCTCGCCGACCTGCGGGATACCCCTGGCCGGCCGGGCGAAACGACTCAGCCGGCGGTGCTCGCCAGCAGCGCGCCGGCGTCCGGGCGGCCGTCGGCCCGCGGGTCGGCGCGGTCGCCGGCCTGTGCGATGTGCAGCGCCTCCACCAGGTCGCGGTACAGCTCGTCGGTCGCCAGCAGCGTCTGGTGGTCGCCGCGTGCCCGAACCCGCCCGGCCTGCATCACCACGATGGTGTCGGCGTCGATGACGGTGGAGAGCCGGTGCGCGATGGTGACCACCGCGCCGTGCCGGGCCTGCTCCCGGATGCAGTCGTGAATGGCGGCCTCGGTGAGCCCGTCGACCTGGGCGGTCGCCTCGTCGAGCAGCAGTACGTCCGGGCGGCGCAGGATGGCGCGGGCCAGCGCGATCCGTTGCCGCTGCCCGCCGGACATCGACGACGGGCTCAGCGGGGTGTCCAGCCCGTCGCTGAGCGAGTCGACCTTCTCGGTGAGCCGGACGGCGTGCAGCGCGCGGCGGATCTCGGCGTCGGTGGCGTCCGGATAGGTGAAGGTGAGGTTCTCCCGGATGCTGCCGGGGATCACCGGAGTGTCCTGCTCGACGTAGGCGAGTCGCTGCCGGACCTCGGTGTGGTTCAACGCCGGGTAGGGCGTGCCGTCGAGCAGCAGCTCACCCTGCTGCGGAGCGAGGAACCGCAGGATCAGGGAGAACATGGTGGTCTTTCCGGCACCGGACGGGCCGACGATCGCCACGTGGCCGCGCCGGGGCACGGCCAGGTCGACGTCGCGTACGGCCGCCGGCTGGTCCGGGCCGTAGCCGGCGGTGACCTGCCGTAGTTCCAGCACCGGCCGGTCGTCGCCGGTGGCGCCGAACTGGGTGCCGGCTCTGGCCGGTGTGTCGGCGTCACTGTCCGGCGCCGACGTGGGGTCGGCTTCGGCCGGCATCGCCTCGATCTGCCGGATCCGGCCGGCGGCGGCGATGCCCGACTGCAGCGCGGTGAGATGTCGGCTGAGCGTGGTGACCGGCTCCATCAGCCCGAAGGCGTAAAGCAGGAAGGCGATCAGGCTGGACACGGCGAGGTCTCCGGTGCCGACCCGCCAGGCACCGATCCCGAGGATCATGATGATGGCGAGCTGGATCCCGCTCCAGGCGATGGTCCAGGCGTAGGCCTCCCGGCGGACCGCCCGTACGCTTTGTCGGGCCGACTCGCGGGCCTCGCCGACGATCCGGTCGGACTGGCGCTGCTCGGCCCGGCTGACCTTGACGGTCCGGATCGCCCGCAGCGTCCCCTCCAGCACCGACCCGAGGGTGCCGACGTGTTCCTGGGCCCGCTCTTGCGCCTTGGCGATGCCCGGCATCAGCAGACTGAACAGGAACGCCATCACGGCCACCGCCGCGACGGTCGCGCCGAGCAGCACCAGGTCGAGGACTGCCATCAGCGCCAGCGTGCCGACCAGCATGACCGAGCCGTTGATCAGGCCGATGACGCTGGCCGAGGCGGCTTCCCGCAGCAGCACCGTGTCGGAGGTGACCCGGGTGACATACTCGCCGGTGGACCGGCCGGTCACCGCCGGCACGGTGGCCCGGAACAGCCGGCGCACCATCGACTCGCGGGCGTCGAGGACGACCCGTTCGCCGACGGTGCCGAGCAGGATCCACTGCCAGAGCCAGATGACCACGCCGAGGGCGAGCAGGCCGAGCAGGGCGAGGACCGGTCCGCGCAGCGAGGTGAAACTGGAGAGGCTGTCCAACACCCACTTGGTGACCATCGGGGTGGCCAGGCTGCCGGCGGATCCGAGCAGCGCGAGCAGCAGCCCGAGGCCCAGGGCGCGGCGGTGCGGCCGGGCGAACGACCAGAGCAGGCGGAGCCGGGGCAGGCTGGGATCGGCGGCGGAGGGTTCGACGTTGGCCGGAGCGGTCATACCTTCAAGTGGAACACTTATGTTCCAGAAGCGTCAACAAACATTCGCTAACGGCACGTCGTACGGTAGTTTCCCGCACATGGCGGAAGCACAGTTCGGCGCGGCGGAGACGGCGACCCGGGCCCGGACCCGGCGGGCCATCCTCGACGCGGCGATCACCGCCCTGTCCCGGGACCCGGCGGCCTCCCTCGGCGACATCGCCGTCGAGGCCGGCGTCGGCCGCACCACACTGCACCGCTACTTCCCGGAGCGCTCCGACCTGATCGACGGGCTCAGCCAGCACGTGCTGGAGCAGATCGCCGGTGCCACCGACCGCGCCCGCCTCGACCAGGGCACCGCGCTCGCCGCCATCGAGCGACTCTGCCACGAGTACTTCGCCCTCGGCGACGCCCTCGCCATGATCTTCAACGACCCGCAGCACGCCTGCCGGCCCGAGTGGAGCGAGCAGACCGACGCCGACCGGTCGATGCTTCGGCTGATCGAACGCGGCCATGCCGACGGCAGCATCGACCCGCAGGTCGACCCGGCCTGGGGGCAGCAACTGCTGTGGGCGTTGCTCTACGCCGGTTGGCAGTACGTCAACGACGACGCGGTGCCCCGCTACGAGGCGCTCAACCAGTGCCTGCGCAGTCTGCGCAAGTCGCTAGGTTCCTAGCATCTGCTAGCTTCCCGAGTGCTTTTCCTCGCATCTGCGGGGCTAGGCTGGCCAGGTGACGACCTATCGGATCGGTGTGGCCGCCGAGCTGCTCGGCGTGAGCGTCGACACCGTGCGACGCTGGATCGACGCCGGCAGACTCGCCGCCACCCGCGACGGCACCGGGCACCGCGAGATCGACGGCGCCGACCTTGCGGCCTTCGCCCGCGCGCTGGCCGACGACCCCGACGACGGCGTCGGCCGGTCGTCGGCCCGCAACCGGATGCGGGGCATCGTCACCGCCGTCACCCGCGACACCGTGATGGCCCAGGTCGACATCCAGGCTGGTCCGTTCCGGATCGTCTCGCTGATGAGCCGGGAGGCCGTCGACCAGCTCGGCCTGACCGTCGGCGCCCCGGCGACCGCCGTCATCAAATCCACCAACGTCGTCGTCGAGCGGAGCAACTGATGCGCCGGAACCTGCGTTCCGCCCTGCTCGTCGGTGCCGTCGCCGTGGTGACGGCCGGCTGTGCCGACACCGCCTCGGCCCCCGGCGGCGCTGGCGATTCCGGTGCCGGCGCGACACCGGCGTCGGTCACCGGAGCGCTCACCGTGCTCGCCGCCGCCTCGCTGACCGATGCGTTCACCCGGGTCGGTGCCGATTTCGAGGCGGCCAACCCCGGCGTCACCGTCACCTTCAGCTTCGCGGGCAGCTCACAGCTCGCCCAGCAGATCACCGCCGGTGCCCCGGCCGACGTCTTCGCCGCCGCCAGCCCGGCCACCATGGCGACGGTCGTCGACGCCGGCGACGCCGCCGGCGAGCCGGCCGTCTTCGTCCGCAACCAGCTGGTCATCGCCGTGCCGGACGGCAACCCGGCCGGCGTCACCGGCCTGGCCGACCTCACCGCGCCCGGAGTCAAGGTCGCCCTCTGCGCCGAGCAGGTGCCCTGCGGGGCAGCCGCCCGCACCGCCCTCGACGCCGCCGGAGACGATCTCGTCCCGGTCACCCTGGAACGCGACGTGCGGGCGGCACTGTCCAAGGTGCGGCTCGGCGAGGTCGACGCGGCACTGGTCTACCGCACCGACGCCGCGGCCGCCGCCGGCGAGGTGGACGCGGTCGAGTTCGTCGAATCGGCGCAGGCGGTCAACGACTACCCGATCGTGCCGCTGGCCCAGGCGGCGAACCGGGCTGCGGCGGATGCCTTCATCGCGTACGTCCGCTCCGCCGCCGGACAGGCGGTGCTGGCCGAAGCCGGCTTCGAGACCCCGTGACCGACCGCGACGCCCGCCGCGACCTCCGCCGGGCCGACCGCGCGATCAGTCGCCGGGCCGACCGCCGGCAGGCGGGCAGCCCGCTGCCGGTCTTTCTCGCCCTGCCGGCCCTGGCCGGGCTGACCTTCCTGATGCTGCCGCTGGTCGGGCTGCTGGCGCGGACACCATGGGCGGAGCTGCCGCAGCGACTCACCGCGCCCGGTGTCCTCGACGCGCTCCGGCTGTCGATGGTGACCGCCACCGCGGCCACCGTGCTGTGCCTGCTGCTCGGCGTGCCACTGGCCTGGCTGCTGGCCCGTACCCGGCTCCCCGGTCGCGGCGTGATCCGCGCACTGGTCACCGTGCCGCTGGTGCTGCCGCCGGTGGTCGGCGGGCTCGCGTTGCTGCTCGTCTACGGGCGGCGTGGGCTGGTCGGAAGCTGGCTCGACACCACGTTCGGCATCACCGTGCCGTTCACCACCACCGCCGTGGTGCTGGCCGAGGCGTTCGTCGCCATGCCGTTCCTGATCATTGCCGTCGAAGGCGCGCTGCGCGGCGCCGACCCGCGCTACGAGGAAGCCGCCGCCACCCTTGGCGCCGGCCGGTGGACCGCCTTCCGTCGGGTCACCCTGCCGATCGTCGCACCCGGCATTGCCGCCGGCTCGGTGCTCTGCTGGGCGCGGGCGCTCGGTGAGTTCGGTGCCACCATCACCTTCGCCGGCAACTTCCCCGGCCGTACGCAGACGATGCCACTGGCCGTCTACCTCGCCCTGGAGCAGGACCTGGAAGCCGCGGTCGTGCTCAGCCTGCTGCTGCTGGTCGTCTCGGTGGTGATCCTGGCCGGGCTGCGCGACCGATGGGTGGGTGGGCTGCGGTGAACGTCGACCCGCAGGTGGCGCGGGCGTCGACCCCCGCCGCCCACCTGGACGCGCACCTGGTCGTCGAGCGGGACAGCTTCACCCTCGACCTGCGGCTGGCTGCCGCCCCCGGCGAGGTGGTAGCGCTACTCGGGCCCAACGGTGCCGGCAAGACCACCGCGCTGCGGGCGCTCGCCGGCCTGCAGCCGCTACACGGTGGTCACCTGCGGATCGGCGGCACCCCGCTGGACGATCCGGCCCGGCAGGTGCTGGTACCCCCCGCCCGGCGCAGTATCGGGGTCGTTTTCCAGGACTACCTGCTCTTTCCGTACCTCAGCGTGCTGGACAACGTGGCGTTCGGGCCGCGTAGTCGTGGAATGCCGCGTCGGGCCGCCCGAAACGAGGCGGCCGGTTGGCTGGACCGGGTCGGGCTACCGGGCTACGCGGACCGCCGACCCCGGGAACTGTCCGGTGGGCAGGCGCAGCGGGTCGCGCTGGCCCGGGCACTCGCCGTACGCCCGCAATTGCTCCTGCTCGACGAGCCGCTCGCCGCCCTGGACGCCCGGACCCGGATCGACACCCGCGCCGACCTGCGCCAGCACCTCGCCACGCATACCGGCGTCGCCGTCCTGGTCAGCCACGACCCGCTGGACGCGATGGTGCTCGCCGACCGGCTGATGATCATCGAAGACGGTACGTTGGTGCAGTCCGGCGACGCGGCCACGGTCACCGCCCGCCCACGCACCGAGTACGTCGCCCGACTGGTCGGGCTCAACCTCTACCGGGGACGGGCCGACGGGGTGGTCGTGACGCTGCCCGGCGGGTTCACTCTCGTCGTCGCCGAGCCCCAGCAGGGTGAGGTGTTCGTCGCGTTCCCGCCGTCGGCGGTCGCGATCTTCGCGCAGCATCCCGACGGCAGCCCGCGCAACACCTGGCCGGCCACGGTCGCCGCACTCGTGCCCAACGGCGATCGGCTGCGGGTGGAGCTGACCGGGCCGATCTCCCTCGGCGTCGACGTCACCACGTCCGGTGCCGCCCATCTCGAACTGCGTCCCGGCCAGCAGGTCTGGGCGAGTCTGAAGGCAACCGAGACCGCGGTGTATCCCGCTGGACCGGACCGTACGATTCTCGGTGGAAGCTCGGCTTCCCAAGGTAGTTCGTCTCCAGGGAGGGAACCCAATTGAGCACCGGGGTTGAGACGCGTGAGTTCCAGGCGGAGGCGCGCCAGCTCCTGCAGCTGATGGTCCATTCGATCTACTCGAACAAGGACATCTTCCTGCGGGAGTTGATCTCGAACGCCTCCGACGCGCTGGACAAACTGCGGCTGCAGGCGCTGATCGACAAGGACCTCGACGTCGACATCTCGGATCTGCACGTCGAGATCGAGGTCGACCGCGAGCAGCGGACGCTCACCGTACGGGACAACGGCATCGGCATGTCCCGTGACGAGGTCGTCAGCCTGATCGGCACGATCGCCAAATCCGGCACCGCCGAGCTGCTGCGCAAGCTCAAGGAGTCCAAGGACACGGCGTCCCAGGAGCTGATCGGGCAGTTCGGGGTCGGCTTCTACGCCACCTTCATGGTCGCCGACCGGGTCTCCTTGCTGACCCGTCGGGCCGGCGAGACCGAGGCGACCCGCTGGGAGTCGTCCGGCGAGGGCACCTACACCATCGAGCCGGTGGACGACGCCCCGCAGGGCACCACGGTCACCCTGCATCTCAAGCCGGAAGACAAAGAAGACCAGCTCTTCGACTACACCGACGAATGGAAGATCCGGGAGATCGTCAAGCGCTACTCGGACTTCATCGCCTGGCCGATCCGGACGCGGACCGAGCGCCCCGGCGAGTCGGAGGGGGAGACCGTCAGCGAGACGGTCACCCTCAACTCGATGAAGGCCCTGTGGGCGCGACCGCGTTCCGAGGTGACCGACGACGAGTACAAGGAGTTCTACAAGCACGTCAGCCACGACTGGAACGACCCGCTCGACATCATCCACATGAAGGCCGAAGGCACCTTCGAGTACGAAGCGCTGCTGTTCGTGCCGGCGCAGGCGCCGTACGACCTGTTCATGCGCGACGCCAAGCGGGGCGTGCAGCTGTACGTCAAGCGCGTGTTCATCATGGACGACTGTGCGGCGCTGATCCCGGAGTACCTGCGCTTCGTCAAGGGGGTCGTCGACGCACAGGACCTGTCGCTGAACATCAGCCGGGAGATCCTGCAGCAGGACCGGCAGATCCAGCTGATCCGCCGCCGGCTGGTCAAGAAGGTGCTCTCCTCGGTCAAGGAGTTGATGGACAACGACGCCGAGCGCTACCGCACCTTCTGGACCCAGCTCGGCCGGGCGGTCAAGGAGGGCCTCCTCAACGACTTCGAGAACCAGCGGGCGATCCTGGACATCTCGTCGTTCGCCTCGACCCACGACCCGGAGCAGCTGACCAGCCTCGCGCAGTACATCGAGCGGATGCCCGACGGCCAGACCGACATCTACTACATGACCGGCGAGTCCCGGACCATGATCGAGAACTCGCCGCACCTGGAGGCGTTCAAAGCCAAGGGGTACGAAGTCCTGCTGCTCACCGACCCGGTCGATGAGATGTGGGTCGCCTCGGTCACCGACTACGACGGCAAGCAGCTGCGCTCGATCGCCCAGGGCCAGGTCGACCTGGACGGCGAGGACGAGTCGAGCAAGGACCCGGAGCGGGAGCAGCGCAAGGAGCAGTACGCTCCGCTGCTGGGCTGGCTCGGCGAGACCCTCGACGCCCACGTCAAGGAGGTACGGCTGTCCACCCGGCTGACCACCTCACCGGCGTGCCTGGTCGGCGACGCCGGCGACATGACCCCGGCGCTGGAGCGGATGTACCGGGCAATGGGGCAGGACGGGCCGAAGATCAAGCGGATCCTGGAGCTGAACCCGGCCCACCCGCTGGTCACCGGGCTGCGCGAGGCGTACGGCAGCCGGGCCGACGACCCGGCTCTCGTCGAGACCGCCGAGCTGCTGTACGGCACCGCGCTGCTCGCCGAGGGTGGCGAGCTGGACGAGCCGGCCCGGTTCGCGAAACTGCTCGCCGACCGGCTGGCCCGTACCGTCTGATCGTCGTTGCGGCGGTCGACCCGCCCGCGATCGTGCGCTGATCCCTCGGAGGATCGGAATCCTCCGAGGGGTCACGCCGTCACCACGGCCCTGGCTACGGCGGTGGCCTCGGCCGCGATGGCCTGCTCGACAGCGGCGGTGATGTGCAGCAGCGTGGTCGGGAAGAGCAGCACCGCGGTGTCCTGCTGGCGGATCAGCAGCTCGATCTCGGTGCAGCCGAGGATCACCCCCTGCGCGCCGGCACCGATCAGCCGGTCGATCGCCTTCAGGCAGGCGGCGCGGGACGACTCGGTGACCTCGCCGAGGCAGAGCTCGTCGTAGATCACCTTGTGGATCATCTTGCGGTCGTCGGCCTCCGGCACGAGCACGGTCAGCCCGTGGCCGGCCAACCGGCTGCGCAGGAAGTCCTGCTCCATGGTGAAGGCGGTGCCGAGCAGCCCGACGGTGTGCAGCCCGTGCCGGCGAACCTCGGCGGCGGTCACGTCGGCGATGTGCAGCAGCGGGATCCGCACCGCGTCGGCGACCTGGTCGGCGACGCGGTGCATGGTGTTGGTGCACAGCAGCAACAGGTCGGCACCGGCGGCCTCGACCCGGCGGGCGGCGTCGGCGAGCATCCGCCCGGCGTCGTCCCACTCGCCGGCTGCCTGCATGCGCTCGATCTCGGCGAAGTCGACCGAGTAGAGCAGGCACCGGGCCGAATGGTGGCCGCCGCGCCGCTCGCGTACCAACTCGTTGGCGAGCCGGTAGTAGTGGGCGCTGCTTTCCCAGCTCATGCCGCCGAGCATCCCGATCGTCAACATGTGGCCATCGTGCCACCCGGACCCCGGCCGCTGGGTGCATATTCAACCGCGGACATCGGCGGCCGACTGCTGGCACCAACCATTGATGTGTCGGCTGTCGCCGCGGGTGGCGGTGCCGTGCCGTCTGCCGGCACAATCGTCGACATGGAGATTCGTCGGGTCACCCGGGTCGATGAGGTGCTCGCCGCCGGCCACCTGTTCGACGAGCGGCCGAGTCGACCGGCGACCGTGCGATTCGTCGCCGACGAGCGGCACCACCTGCTGATCGCCTACCTCGACGACGGCACGCCGGCGGCGATGATCACCGGCGTGGAGATGACCCACCCGGACAAGGGCACCGAGATGTTCCTGTACGAGTTGGGCGTCGACGAGGCGTACCAGGGTCGGGGGATCGGCAAGGCGCTGGTCGCCGCGCTCGCCGAGCTGGCGCGCACCCGAGGCTGTTTCGGCATGTGGGTGATCGCCGACGGGGACAACACAGCGGCGTTGGCGACCTACCGGCGGGCGGGCGGCGCCAGCGAGGACGGGCAGGTCGTGCTCGCCTGGGCGTTCGACGAGTGATCGCCGGTGGCCGGCGAACCCGACAGCCGGGACTGGTCAGCTGGCTGGCCGGGGTAGGTCAGTCGTCGGACCGGGGTGGGCGGGTGAGCCGGCTCAGCTTCAGCGCCAGATGCAGGCACAGCCGCTCGTTTCCGTCCTTCAGATCGGTGTCGGCCAACTGCTCGACCCGTTGCAACCGGTAGTAGAGCGTGGTGCGGTGCAGGCGTAGGCGCTCGGCGGTGGCCTGCGCGTTACCGGCCAGGTCAAGGTAGACCTCCAGGGTCTCCAACAGCACCTGGTGGGCGTCGTCGCGCAGCATCCGCTCCAGGCCCGGATGCACCCCAGCGAGGTCTTGACCAGGTTGTCCTTTCACTGCGGGTCGGTCCTCGCCGCGCTGCTGGTCGGTGCCGTGGGGGCCGCCCTGGCTCTGGCGGCCTGCGGCGGCGCGGTGGACCCGGAGCTCCGGTCGGCGGTCACCGTGCGGGTGCTGGTCCGGGACATCAACATTCGCCCGGCAGGGGTTGACTGCGCCGGCACCGATGCGTACACGTTCTTCCACAATCAAGCGCCGTTTCGGATCCTCGGCCCGGCCGGCGGGGTGCTCGCCGTGGGTGAGCTGCCGCCGGGGACCTCGGTCGCGGCCTTCGAGGAGGACCTTGAAGTGGAACGGATCCCGACGTACTGCGAGTTCGCCGTGCCGGTCGAGGTGGCCGACCGGGACGGCTACCGGCTGGTGGTCGACGACCGTACGCCGATCGAGCTGACCCGCGACGACAGCGCGGGGCCGGCGCTGGTGGCCGTGGTGCCGTCGTGACCGCCCGACCGCGCCGGCTGCCTGGTGCCCGGCTGCCCAGCGCCCGGTTGGCGTTGGTGGTGGGGCAGCCGGTCGACCTACCCGTGCCGACCATGTCCAGCAGGATGATCGCGTAGCCGCGCGGCACGAAGTAGTTGTCGTAGCACAGCGGCCACTTGTCGAGCAGGCCGTCGCCATCGAGGTCCCGCTTGCACTGTGAGTCGTTGCCCCGGCACAGCGTCGTGTAGTACGGGCTGGCGTCCATCATGACGGGCACCCGCAGCCCGTCTCCGCACCGGCCGTGCCGCCATCCGCGCGGCGCAGGACGGCACCCACCGACCGGTGTGATCGGGATGATTCGATTCGGTGACGGAAGCCGGCGGTGTTTGGTTGCGGCGTGGGAGGCAGCGGTGGCTGAGGGGTACGCACTGGGGCACCGCGCTTGGCTACGACGCGGCCGCGCTGTGGCGCCCCAGGGCGGCAGATCTCGAGCACCGCACCACCTCGGCCGGGCACTCCATGGCCGAGGAGGCACCTGACGAGACAATCAGGGTGCTGCGCTCGTTGCTGGCGTGCTAGCGGGTCCGCCGCGGTCGGTCTCGGCGTCGAACCGTTCGCGGGCGCGGTCGACATCGGCCATGTTGGCGGTCGTCCAGTGCAGAAGCGCGTCGATGAGGTCCTGCAGGGTCTTGCCGAGCGGGGCGATTCGGTACTCGATGGCGAGCGGGCGGGTGCCGACCACGACCCGTTCGACCATCCCGTTGCGTTCGAGCCGGCGCAGCGTCGAGGTGAGCGACTTCTGGGTGACGACCGGGATCGCCCGGCGCAGCTCGTTGAAGCGTCGGGGCCGTTCGCACAGGGTGTCGAGGACCCGCAGTGACCACTTGTCCAGCACCTGGTCGAGTAGTGCGCGGTGCTGAGCGGTGATCTGGGGGGTTTCCGGCATGACACCTAGTATCGTTGAAGTTCCCTTCGGATACCAGGTAGACATCGGATACCGAGATCGTTGGTCGACGAAGGGAACTCTCCGATGACCGTGCAACTGCTCAGCCCGGACGGCATGGCCAAGCCCGTCCCGTACCACCACGTGTCGATCGGCACCGGCACCCGTCAGGTGCACGTCGCCGGCCAGGTGGGTCGCGACGCCGACGGCAAACCCGTCGGCGTCGACGACCTCCCCGGCCAGGTTGCGCAGGCCCTGCGCAACACCGCGCTCGGGCTCGCCGGCGCCGGCGCGACCTTCGCCGACGTCGTACGCCTGCGCTTCTACGTCACCAACTGGACCCTGGACAAGATGGACGACTTCCTGGCCGGCGTCGGCCGGGTCGCCGACGAGCTGGGCATCCCGCAGCCGCTCCCGCCGTCGTCGCTGATCGGCGTCGACGTGCTGTACGCCCCGGACGTGGCCGTCGAGATCGAGGCCGACGCCGTCCTCGACTGACCACGGCCCGCCGAGTCATCGCCCGACCGAGGTGTGACCCTCACGGTGCTGGTCTCGATAACCGCTCGTCTGATTCGAGCGCGTCGCAGACGTACGGTCGGAGGTCGGCCGCCGCCCCAGGTATACCGTTGGCGATCGACAAGGCGGGCGGCCGGCGCAACGTCCACCCCCGACACACAACGGACGGAGGCCGGATTGGGCGGCGAACTGGTGCTGGTGACCGGCGGATCCGGATTCATCGGCGCGCACTGCGTGCTACGCCTGCTGCGCGACGGCTACCGGGTGCGGACGACCGTACGCTCGGCGGGTCGGCAGGCCGACGTGCGCTCGATGGTCACCGCAGGCGGGGTGGAGCCGGGCGACGACCTCAGCTTCGCCATCGCCGACCTGCTCTCCGACGACGGCTGGCCGGCGGCGGTCGCCGACTGCGACTACGTGCTGCACGTCGCCTCCCCGGTGCCGCTGGCCGAGCCGAAACACGAGAACGAGATCATCGAGCCGGCCCGCGACGGCGTACTGCGGGTGCTCGGCGCCGCCCGCGCCGCCGGGGTCCGTCGTACGGTGCTGACCTCGTCGTTCGCCGCGGTAAAATTCGGCCACCCGGCAGGCAAGCGGATCTTCACCGAGGCAGACTGGAGCGACCCGACCGGCGGCGAGACGATGTCGGCGTACGCGAAATCGAAGCTGTACGCCGAACGCGCCGCCTGGGACCTGATGGCCGGATCCGACGACGCTGGCGTTGCTGGTATCTCTGGCGTTGCTGGTGTGTCTGGCGGCGGGATGGAGCTGGCGGTGATCAACCCGGTCGGGGTGTTCGGTCCGGCGCTCGGCCCGGAGCTGTCCCTCTGGGCCGACCTGGTCGGCAAGCTGCTCGACGGCCGGCAACGGGTGCTGCCCCGGATGTACGTCAACGTGGTCGACGTACGCGATGTCGCCGACCTGCACGTCCGGGCGATGACCGACCCGGCCGCCGCCGGTGAGCGTTTGCTGGCCAGCTCCGGCGGCAGGTCCTTGCCGCAGATCGCCGCACTGCTGCGCGACCGGCTCGGTGACGCGGCCGGCCGGGTGCCGACGCGGGCCCTGCCGGACTGGGCGGTACGGGTTGCGGCCCGGTTCAGTCCGCGGGCCGCGTTCGTGCTGCCCGAACTCGGGACGGTCCGTGAGGCGTCCAGCGACAAGGCACGGGCGACGCTCGGCTGGCGGCCCCGCAGTGTCGACGAGGCCGTGCTGGACATGGCGACCAGCCTGATCGATCGTTGACCGGCCGGGCTACCGCACCGAGGTGACGCCTACGCACGTCTCGACGACGTTTTATGGTGCGTAGGCGTCACTTCGATGATGGACCTCAGGGCCCGGTCGTCAGGAGACGGTGCAGGGTGCCCCGTTCAGGGTGAACACGGTCGGCTCGTTGGTGCCGGCACCGTTGCCGTTGAACCCGATGCTCGCCGTACCAGTCGGTACGAGAGTCGAGTTCCACGACAGCGCGGTCGCGGTGACGTTCTGGCCGCTCGTACTGTAGGTGGCCGACCATCCGCTGCCGAACGACTGCCCGCCGGGCAAGGTGAATGCCAGAGTCCAGCCGTTGATGGTGCTGGTGCCGGTGTTCGTGATGAGGATGTTGCTGGTGAAGGTAGAGCCACCGCTGCTGATCGTGTAGGCGACGTTGCAGGTGCCCGACGAGGTCGGCGTCGTCACGGTGACCGTTGAGGAGAAGGCGGACAGGTTGCCGGCGGCGTCCCTGGCCCGTACCCGGAACTGGTACGTCGTCCCGGCGGTGAGCCCGGTCGCGACGTACGAGTTCGTGGTCGAGGTGCCGACCAGCGTGAACGTGCCCCCGCCGGTGGACCGCTGGATGTCGTAGCCGGTCACCCCGACGTTGTCGGTCGACGCCGTCCAGGTGAGCGTGGCCGAGGTCGCGGTGACGTTCGAGGCGACCGGGGCGCCGGGGGTCGACGGCGCGACGGTGTCGGTGACCGTGCCGCCCGGGTCGGCGTACAGCAGTCGGTTGACCGACCCGGTGCCGATACCGGTCAGCACGTTGGTGGTCGCGGCGCTGGTCAGCGCAGCCTTCGCCTGTGCCAGGGTCGCGGCCGGGTTGCTCTGCAGGTATCGGGCTACCCAGCCGGCCACGTGCGGCGCGGCCATCGAGGTGCCGGACCAGCCGGAGGCGACCGCAGTGTCGCCGACGTTGCCGGCCGAGGTGATGCCGTCACCGGGGGCGAAGATGTCGATGCAGGAGCCGAAGTTGGAGCTGGACCACCGGGTGTCGGAGATCGTGGTCGCGCCCACCACGATCCCGCGCGGCGACCGTGGATTGTTGTTGCAGGCGTCATCGTTGTTGTTGCCGGCCGCGAAGACCGCGAGCACTCCGGCGTCGATCATGTTCTCGACAGCCGTGTTGACCACAGTGCCGTAGTTCTGCAGGCTCATGTTGGCCACCGAACGCGGCCCGGCATTAAGGGTCACCCAGTCCAGACCCTCGATGAGGTCCGCGTGGGTGCCACCGTTGAAGCAGTCCAACACTCGCACGTCGCGGATCTGGACGTTCTTGGCGACGCCGTACGAGGTGCCGCCGATGGTGCCCGAGACGTGCGTACCGTGGCCGTGGCAGTCACCCGGGCTGTTTCCGTCGTTGACCGCGTCGTACGAGAACTGTGCCCGGGTGCCGAAGTCGGTGTGCGTCGTACGGATCCCGCTGTCCAGCACGTAGACGGTGGCGCCGGTGCCGACCGTGCCGTAGTTGTACTGCTGGTTGAGCGGAAGGTTCTGCTGGTCGATGCGGTCCAGGCCCCACGACGGAGGGTTGGGCTGGGTGGTGGCCCCACCTGCGGGCGGCGTCTCGATGGCCTGGACCCGCGAGTCGGCGTGTACCTCAGCCACGTTCGGGTTGGCCCGCACCGCGTCGAGAGCGCGGGAATCCAGCTTCGCGGAGAAGCCACGCAGCACCCGTGAGTACCGGTGGATCTCCCGACCGCCGGCGCGCTCGGCGACCGCAGCGGGTTCGTTGGCCGCGCCGCCGATGACCGGTTGATCCTTGACGACGACGATGTAGCCACCATCCGGCACGCCATTTTCCGCAGGCAGCAGGGGGGCAAGTGCGGTTGTCGGCTGGGCCAGCGCCGGAGTGGCCCCGAAAACGATCAGAACTGCGGAAGCTGCGGCCGTTGCGATTGCATGATGACGATAGCGAAATCGCGTGAACATGGAGAGACTGCCCTCCTGGGCGCGGTTAATCTTGCACTATCCGTGGATTAGACGGTGTGCCCGGCTCGGCAGTCGCCGGGGTCTCCGGGCGCTGCGGCCGGGCAGAGCGCTCGGCCCGCCGATTGCAATTGGATCACGCGTCTACCCGCAGAGCCAGACCTCGATTATCGGCAACATGAATGAACGATGTTAAGCATGGGGTGTGGCCAGGAGCTGTTCACCAAATTGTAAAATTAGCTTCCATGCGTGATCGCTCTCACTTGTCGAATCACTGATGATCAAGCTACGTGTGACAATTCCTTCTAAGCTGGATAATCCGTTTTGTCAGGACGAACCATCCCTTTGGCGACGGTCGGCGCGCCGGCTGGGTGTCGGCGGTAGGGTCGGCACCGGCAGGTGTGGACCGGTTACCCACCGGACGCTGCGGCCGGCCGCTGGTAGTGAAGGGAGCCGCCGATGAACGCGCTTGATCCGACGACGCCGTTCGTCCGGCGGGTGCGGGTGCGCGGCTTCCGGTCGCTCGCCGGCTGTGACGTGACGCTGGGCCCGCTGACCGTACTGCTGGGGTTCAACGCGTCCGGGAAGTCGAACTTCCTCGACGTACGGGGTGCGATAACGCTGGCCGTGTCCGTGTCCGCCGTCGTGGTGACCCTTGTCGAGGATCGGGTGTAAGGGTGATGCGAAGGGCTGCGTCGATAGGCTGGCCGGTATGGGCGATGCGACGGGTGGAGCCGATGGGCTGCTGCGGAGCCGGATCGATGACGGCACCGGATCAGGGCCTTCTGATGTCCATCGCTGGCAGGTGTTCGGGGCGCGGACCGTGTACGAGCGGCGGCCGTGGGTCAGCCTTGACCTGGTCGACGTCCAGCCGCCCGGCGGCGAGCGGTTCGAGCATCACGTCGTACGGCTGTTTCGGGCTGCGATCGGCGTCGTCGTCAACGATCAGGACCAGGTGTTGATGCTGTGGCGGCACCGGTTCGTGTCGGACCAGTGGGGGTGGGAGCTTCCCGGTGGGATCGTCGACGACGGCGAGAGCCCGGCGGTAGCCGTGGCCCGCGAGGTCGAGGAGGAAACCGGTTGGCGGCCGACGGCCATGTGGCACCTGATCTCGTATCAGCCGATGGTCGGCATGATCGACTCGCCGCACGACGTCTACTACGCCAAGGGGGCGACGTTCATCAACCGGCCAGCGGCATCTGACGAAGCCGGCGAGGTCGCGTGGGTGCCACTCGCCAGCATCAGAGGGCTGCTGGACCGGAACGAGATCCTCGGCTCCGGCTCGATCGTCGGACTGCTGCACGTGCTGGCGTTCGGCGTACCAAAGGGCTAGACAGCTGCGGTGATTTGGGTCATCAGTTGGTTGAGGCGTCGCTGATTTCTGAGCGATCCGGTCCGGCTGGCCAGCGCCCGCGCACGTCGTGCTTCCTGCTCGGCTTCGCGCAGGTCGCCGCTGGCAAGGTGGGCATGAGCGAGGCCGATCCGGAGACCAGCCTCAGCTCGGGTGAACGTGCCGTCCATCGCAGCCAGGGCAGCATGCAGTTCGTCGACCGCCGAGCGCTCGCCCAGCAGGGCATGGGCGTTGCCGCGCCAGCGCGTCAGGTGGGCTTCGTTGAGGAAGATCCCGGCCACCTCCTCGTCCCGCATCTCCGGCCCGGCCGGCAGCGTCGCGGCGGCCTGGTCCAGCGCGGCGTGAGCCGCCGACGCGTCCGACAGAATGGCGGCGAACTCGGCGTGGGCAGCGTGTAGCCATGCGAGCAACCGGGCGGGTGCTTTCCGCTCGGCCACGGCCAACGCCTCCAGGATCAGCATGCGGGCAAGCTCCGGCTTGCCGGCATCGACCAGGACGTACGCCTGCTCGCCCATGGCGTGCGCGACCAGTGCTGGGCTCGCGGCTTCGACCGCAGCTCGTCGCGCCAACTCGTAGCAGCGCCAGGCGCGGTCGACAGCGCCGACGTCGAGCGCCTGCCAGCCGGCCAGCGTCGCGGCACCGGCGAGCGCCCGCGCGACCGGCCGTCGCGCGGATGGGAGCACGGAGTACGCCAGGGCGTTTTCCAGGGTCTCGACGTGGGTGCGCATCTGATCGCCGAGCGTGGGGGCGCCCATCTGGCGGTCGATGGAGCGGAAGATCTCGGTCTGCTGGGTGAGCACGCTGACCAACCCGACGTCGACCGACTTGGACGCCTCGATGCGCTTGGCCAGCTCGGCGTACGCGTTGTCGAGCGTCTCGCCTGCCGTCGTCGCTGTCCCGAACAGCTCGGCGTCGGTCAGCCCGAAAATGGCCCGCAGGACGGCGCGGTATTCGTCGTTGACTGATCGGCGACCGTTTTCCCACTCGGATACGTAGACCTTGAGGCTTGCCCGAGTAGCGGTAGCTGCGCCAGCGGCGGCGCGTCGCCGGGCGATTTCGTGAACGAGCCTCGCCTGTGACCACCCGCGTGACTCCCGTGCTGCCTTCAGCGTGCTCATCCCGCCTCCGTCCGGGTCACGCTCAGACTGCCCTATGCGGACCTTCATCGACAGGGGTTAGCAAGTGGGAGTTAACCACTGTGGTCTGTCAGAGGTGGCGCGAGGACAGGTCGACTGGGCGACGTCGGCGAGCGGGAGGTTGGATCTCAGTCTTCGAGTTGTGTCGGTCGGTGGATGCGGATCCACTCGGCGACCGCCGCGCGGGACCAGATCCGGCCCATGGCGAGGGTGTCCAGCGGCGCGGGGAACGACGAGCGGTTGACGATCTCGGATGCCCGCTGGCGGGAGACGCCACCAAGCATCTGCTGGATCTCGGAGATCCCTGCCAACCGCATGTCAACGACCGTACGGAGATGACTAGTGTCATCTGCGTCAACTTGACGGGGTTGACACTCGTAAGGGGGATGGGTGATTCTCAGTCAGGCACATCTTCAGAGGAGGTTGAGGCGGCCGTGACGCAGATGGATGACGACCGGTGGCGGTCGTGTGGGTCGGACTGGGATGACCCAGGGAGCGGTCCCGGGGCGTTGCCGGGCGGCGAGCCCACGTCGCCGCCGGATGGCCGGACTGGTGACACCGGCTCCGGCACCCGTGCCGGCGAGCGCAGCGGCGTCAGCCCGCTCGGCGCGCGCCCCGACCTGGGCGACTGCGCCTGACTCGGCGCTCCACAGCTCACGCAACGGAATCCACGATCTGCCCTGGTCGCCGTACTGCCAAGGAAGGCTGCGGTGGTTGGGGCCGGGGGTGGCCCTGCCCGAGTCGGCAAGGGGCCGGGCCACCCCCATCCACCACGCACACCACCACCATCCACCGCACGGCACAGGGGAGGAGCACCATCCATGCGCAAGCTCTGGCAACGAATCCGGGTCCGCTGGGGACGCCGACGAATGGCGTCGACCCCGCCCAGCCGCTGGCCGGCCGGCAACGGCCCCGGCGTGCACCGGGTGCCCGGCAACAACATGCGCTCGGCGGCGTACCGGCCGATCCGGCCCTGGCAGGTCCGCAACCAGCAGTTTCGCGCGGCAGGTGTCGCGGCCCGGGGCCTCGACCCGGTCGAAGTCGGCGCGTTCCTCGACCGGATCGCCTACGACCTCGGCGTAATCTACGCCGAACTTGACCGCACCTGGGAGCAGAACGACCGGATCAAAGACGCGCTGCGCCGCTGGCAGACCACCCAGGCCATGATCAGCCAGGCCGCAGCCAACCAGGTCACCGCCCATCAGGCCACGATCGGCCAGGCCGCCGTCTACTACCCGGCGGGTCCCGCCCGGTGACCGACCAGGACAAGGCCGATCAGGACAAGGCCGAGCCCGACAACCGTGGCGTCACCGTCGTCGACTGTGCCAGCTGCGACGGCGGTGGCATCACCTCCCGGCGGTGCAGCTGCACCTGGTACGGCGACCAGCTCATCGTCAGCGACGACCAGCGGACCACCGGTGCCGCGGCGGGCGGGTCCGCGTACCGCGATTGTCGGGTCTGTGGCGGCACCGGCACGACCTGCTCGACCTGCCTGTCCTGCGCCGGGCTCGGCCGCCGCCGCGCCCAGCTGGTGTTGACCGTCGCGAACGTCGACACCGCGGCCGTCGCCTCCGTCAACATCGTGCCCGGCGCGCTCGCCCCGGTGCACCGCGACGGCCACTGGCTGCTCGACCTCGACGCCGTCGTCGCCGAACTCGCCGGCCGAGTCGGCGCCGAGCACGTCTACGAACCGGATGCCCCCGACCGCGACATCTTCGCCGTCGGCCTCAGCCTGCCGAACGAGTGGCGGCCCGACCTGCCCGCCGAGCAGCGGCACGCCCTAGAAGCCGACGCGATCGCCGAGCGAGCCACGTACCCGTGGCGGATCTGGCTCGGCCGCACCACCCGGCCGCCGCGCCCCGACCCGGCCCGCCACCTCGGCCAACTCTGCGCCCTCGCCGAACTGCTCTGCCTCGACCTGGTCGTCGAAACCCGACCCGAGCCGTACGGCGACGGCCGCCACCGCTGGCAGCTGCGCCTCGAACTGCCCGACACCGACGTCGGCGACACGTTCGCCGGCAGCGTCAGCGGAGCCGACAGCCTCGACGAGGCGATCGTCGCCGCCGACCTCACCGGCCTGGCCACCGGGCTTGCCGATCGCAGCCGCGACGTCCCCGCCCACTATCTGCACCCCAACCAGCCCGGTGGCCTCCCGATCGGGCCGCCGAAACTCGACCTCGACCAGCTCGAACGCCGAATGGTCGCCGACTGCACCACCCTGGTCACCGGCGTGCCGACCCCGGGCGCGCAGGCCATCTGGCGCGACGGCCGCTGGTGGCACACCAGCCTGCGGGTGGTCGCCGTCGTCGAGGAACTCACCGAACGCGACACCGGACAAATTCGCCGCGGTACGGTCGACAAGCTAGCCCGATCGTGGCAACCGCCGCCGCCGAGCTGGCAGGGGCCGGCGATCCCATTCGAGCCATGCCCGTACTGCGTGCCGGAGCAGGGCTTGCGGCGCTGCATCTGCACCGTCGGCGCGGCCGACGCCGACCCGGAATGCCGCTTCTGCGGCGGTGCCGGGCTCAGCGGCCGGCACGGCTCCGGCCTGCTGCGCTGCTTCAGCTGCGGCGACACCGACCAGGTCCGGCACGGCGTCGTCGTCACCGTCACCGATGGGCAACACTGGGCCCGGCACCTCAACTGGGCTGCCCCCGACGCTGCCTCCGTTGCGGCTCCGCAGATCGGCAGCCAGCCCGGCGGGAAACCCATCCACCAGGTGCCGCCGCCGTACCGGCTCCCGTCGCACCTCGCCGATTTGGCCGTACGCGGACAGCCGGTGAGCCTGGCGCAGCTCACGCCGCTCGACGACCACGCCCGGGTCTACGCCGAGGAGCTGTGGCACGGCTGGGCCACCCTCGACCACCCTGGGCAGGACCCGCTGACCGCGTACCTGGCGAACGTCGCCAACGGGCATCCCGGCGGCCGGGTGCTGCTACTCGCTGAGCCGCCCGACGCGCCGCCGCTGGCCAGCACACTAGCGTTGGCCCACGGGCTGGGGCTGGCCCTGGTCGTCACCGTCGCCGACCACCGGCACAACGCCGGTACGCCGTACCAGCTGCAGGGAGTCTCCTGGGGTGCCTACTTCGCCCCGCCCGGTGCCTCAAGCGCGCCGGCTGCGCCCAGTGCCGCTGGCGAGCCTGGTGCCGCTGGCGCGGCCGGTGCGGCTTTCGGCCTGAACGCGTACCCGGACCGGCCCGCGCTCGGGCAGGCGCTGACCCGCGCCATCGAGTACCTGTCGGTCGACACCAGCTCGGCGGTGCCGGCCGAGCAGGGCACCCCGATCGCCGTACCGCAATCCGTACCAACGCCTGCCGTTGACCTTGGCCCGGCGTCCGACGGCCCGGCTCCCGGTGGTCCTGCACCCGACAGCCTGGTGTCGTTGTTGTCGCTGCTCGCGGCGCACTACGCCGGCGAGACGGTGATCGTCGTGCTGGCTGCGTCCCACTGCGCGGTGCACGTACGCGAAGGCCCGCAAACCGTCCGCCGGGTCGTCGCCGCCGCCGACCTGCCCGCCGCTGTCACCGCCCTACGCCTGCACCCACCCGCCACCTGACCACCCAGCCCGCTGTGGGTCTGCGTCGATGTGAGGCTGAGATACCCTACGCCGCCAACATTCGGTATCTCAGCCTCACATCGACGAGGTGGTTCAGCCGAGCGCCGCCTCCCAGGCACGGAGCAGAACCAGTCGGACACCGGCGTTCGATGGATCAAGGTGGTGGACGGCGAGGAGTTCGAAGCACTCCAGCCGGGGAAGTCGACGCTTCGTGACTACCCGGCCCGGGTACGGGACGTCCTCCAAGTGCTCTCCGTCGTTGAGGGCCGATCGCCGGTCGATATTCTCGCCGACATGGCCCACACACCCCACTCGCTTTTCGGCGGCGGGTCGGACGGGCTGCTGCTGTTCGGCATCACCCCGCCGCGTCGCGACGCCTCACATGAGCGGATGCGCGAGATCGCCCAGGTCACCCTCGATCGGCTCGCGCCGCTCGACCTCGACGCCCTGGTGCTCTACGACATCGACGACGAGGCAGACCGTAACCCGGACGAGCGGCCGTTCCCGTACCTGCCGACCGCCGATCCGGCTGCCTTCCACGCCGAACACCTCGGTGCCTGGCACCGTCCGGTGATCGTCTACCGCTGCGTCGGCAAGTACCCGGAGTCGCAGTTGCGGTCGTGGTTGACGACGGCGGACACCGATCAGGTTGGCGCGGTCTTCGTTGGCTCGTCGTCGCGCGACAAGCCGGTGCACACCAGCCTGACCCGGGCGCACGAGGTACGCCGTGAGACTCGGCCGGATCTGCTGGCCGGCGCGGTGACGATCACCGAGCGGTACACCCGTGGCCGTGACGAGCACCTGCGCATGTTGGCCAAGCAGGAGCAGGGCTGCGCGTTCTTCATCTCCCAGGTCGTCTACGACGTAGATGCGACCAAGAGCATGCTGTCGGACTACTACTACGCGTGCCTTGATCGAGGTGTGGCGCCGCGTACCGTCGTGCTGACCATGTCGGTGTGCGGGTCGCTCAAGACGTTGTCGTTTCTCCAGTGGCTCGGCGTCGACGTCCCCCGCTGGCTGGATAACGCGCTGCGGCGCGCCGATGACCCACTCGCCGAGTCGTACGCCCAGTGCCTACGCAACGCGAGTGACCTGCTCGACTTCTGCCGCCGTCTCGGGTTGCCGTTCGGCTTCCACGTGGAGAGCGTGTCGATCCGCAAGGTCGAGATCGAGGCGGCGGTCTCCCTCGCGACCGAACTTCGGGCGATGCTCGACCGGAACCGTTGACGTCGTCACAGTCGCGTCCGCGCCGCGAGCCCTGTTGATCTCGTCGAGATGACGAACACCGTGCCGACGAGCGCCGGGTTGCTGTTTGAACCCATCGTGTCGCCCTGGTGGCCGACCACGAGGGCGGCGAAGTAGGCGATCGTCATCGGGTTGAGCAGTGTCAGCCCGACGAAGGCGGCGTACGTCCGGGTCAGGGTTCCGGTCGGTGCCGGCCGCGTCGCATCGGCCGCATCGCACCGGCCGCATCGCACCGGCCGGGGAGACACCTGCCGGCATGGCTGACCCATGCCATCCGACCACTCGGATGGTTGCCTCGTAGTGACGATCCTCACTCTCGTTTTTGTCGAGAAAAAGTTGCTCGCATGCTCTTCGTTGCGTCTGCCGAGCTCAGACATCGGATGAGAAAGATCAATTGTGACTGGCGGTTCATTGCTTGATCATAACGGGGTTGACGAGGGTGGCTTGCTTCTCAGTATGACTTTGGTGTCGCCGGTGCGTGCCGAGGGAAGCTGGTCGAGCAGTGTCAGCAACGCCCTCACCGGATTCCAGTCCCGTGACTGGACTGACAACAACAGCGATTCGGCATCAACTCGCACGGTGTGGTCCGGTTGTTCGGTGGTCACGGGAACCTATCAGAACGCCACTCTCGATCTAGCTCGTAACAGGACCTGGCAGCTCCCTTACGCGACGTACGGCGAGCGCACCACGTCGTGTGGGACATTCAATTGGGGCCGGATGACTGACGTCGGCAGTTACCACTGGACGATCAAGAAGATCAACGGATCGACCTCGGGGTGGCGAGTCAACGTCAACTCGCTGACCACTACTACTGATCTGACGCCTTGATCGTCTAGCATGGGGTGGCGAGCCAGCCGCAGGTGTTGGCTCGCCACCCTTATCTGCCGTGCAAATTGCTCTCAGAGGTCGACCTGGTGCCCGTACTGATCGCGGACTGCTCTTTCCGGTATCGCAAAGATATCCCGGTGTTCCGTAACCTGACCGTCGAGTTCGGCGCGGTGCGACTGTGCTGCTCGGTCCCAACGGCGCTGGAAAATCCACACTGCTCTCGCTGATCGTGGGGCTGCTGCGGCCCGACGTGGGCACCGTGCGAGTCGGAGACCTGGTCAGCGACGCCCGGCGCACCCGGTCGCGGTATCGCCGCTCGGTCGGCTGGCTGCCGCAGCACGTCGCCGCGATGCCCGGCCTGAAGGTGCGGGAGCAGGTCGCCTACGCAGGCTGGCTGAAAGGGCTCAACCGCCGTGATGCCTGGGCCAATGCGGCCCAAGCCCTGAACCGCGTTGGCTTGCGGGACCTGGCGGAGCGACCCAGCAAGGCGCTGTCCGGCGGTCAGCTCCGCCGGGTCGGGATCGCACAGACTCTTGTCCATGATGCGAAGCTGATCGTCATGGACGAGCCATCAGCCGGCTTGGACCCGCAGCAGCGACGGATGCTGCGCGAAGTGCTCAACTCGGTCGTCGGCGACGTCGACCTGCTCGTGTCGACACACCAGACCGAGGACATCAGCGACATATATCAACACGTGGCAGTGCTGGACCATGGCGTCATACGCTTCGATGGTGGGGTGCCGGCTTTTCTGGCGCTGGCCCGACCGGGCGTCGAACCGTCACGACGAGCCGAGGACGCATACGTGCAGTTCATCGGCGCTGAGGCATGAGCGTGCGGAACGTCGGCGGCTGGCGGACGGTCTACGCCTGGCGTAGTCGCGCCGAGACCTACGTGACAGTGCCGATGCTGGCTCTGGTGCTGCTCCAAGGCTCGGCAGTCGTCGAGACGGTGACGCCAGGGTACTGGATGGCCGCAGTGGCCAAGGCCAACCTGATGCTGTTCATCGTCGTTCCGGTCTGTGCGGTCTGCGCCGCGTGGGAAGGGGTCCGGCACCGCAGCGGCGGCATCGACAAACAGACCGTCGCCCGGCCCATGTGGCTGGTCGTACTCGTCGCCGTCGCCCCGACGTTGCTGATGGGGCTGGCCGGGGTGGTCGTGGCATTGTTGTCGACCGCACCCGCCGCAGCCGGTGCCCCCAGAAGGCCGCATCTCGGGCTGATCGGTGTCTATCTGCTGGTGATGGTCGGGCACACCGTGGTCGGCTACGGACTTGGTCGATGGTTGCCGCCCGCTCTCGCGCTGCCGGTCAGCCTGGGCGGCTCCTACATCTGGCTGGCCTACCCGGCTGCGGTCGAGCCGTTCTGGATTCGACACCTCAACGGGCTGTCCTTCGAAGGCTGCTGCGCGATCGATCGGCAGCCGGACAGTCGAGCACTGCTGGCTACCGCGCTGTTTGCCGTCGGCATCGGTGCCGGCGCGCTGATCGCCCTGGCCGGCAGCCGCCGGGCCCGCATTGGCGGTGCGGTGAGCTTCGCCGCGCTGCTCGCCGTAGCGGTCACGGTGGCGGCGCCGCTCGGCCCCTCCTCCGGCAGCCCGCGTGCCGGCGCACCGCACTGCGCGGGGGAGCGGCCCGCGCTCTGCCTGTGGCCGGAGCAGGCGGAGACCCGGTGGGCTGTTCAGCCGGCGTTGGCGTCGGCGTACGCCCGGCTCGCCGAGGTCGGTATAACGTTGCCGGGCACGGTGACCACCAAGGAAGACAGCGCGACCGAAGCTGTCTTCATCGTCCTGCCGGCCAATCCGGACCCGCAGGTCGCGGTGTTGAGCCTGGTCTCCAGCGTCGTCCCGGACACGTTCCCCGAATGCGCCACGCAGGGGGAGTGGCCCGGTGCCCACAGCCGCCCCGTCCTGATGGTGTGGATGGCGTTGGTAGCCGGTTTGTCGGCCCCGGAGCTCGGCCCGGTCGCGCCGCCGGAGTTGATCGATCTGGCGGTCCAGGTGCGTCGGCTCGATGCTGATCGACAGTTCGCCTGGTACCAGGCCAATCTCGCGCCGTTGGCCGACTGCACCACTGCGCCCCGTCTCGACCCGGAGTCCTTCGCGTCGGAAGTTCCACAGTGAACTGGTGGTGGCGTACCCGTGCCTTGACGATGGTGACTGTCGCGTTCGCAGCCAGCCTCGTCGCCGCCATGATGATCGGCGGTGAGGTGCTGCCGCTGCCCAGCCTGGCCGGGGCGCTGCTGGTGCCGGTCGTGTTCGCACTGCTGCTGCCGCTCGTCCCGATCGTCTTCGTCTGGTACGGCATCGACCGCAGTAGCGGTGATCTCGACGCCACTGCAGTGCGTTCGGTGGCGACCCGCGACCTGGGCGTCGCCGCGACGATGGCGGCGGTGACTGCAGTGACGGTCGGTGTCACCTCGGCGGCCGGTTGGTGGCAGCTCGGTCCCGGATACCTGCGTAACCTCATCGGCTGCCTCGGGCTGGCGCAGATCGTCGCTCCGCTCATCGGCGCGCGGCTCGCAGCGGTGGTGCCGGTCGGCGCAGTGATCGTCAGCGCGTTGTTCGGCACCGGCGCCGGTGGACTGGTGCGCTGGTGGGCGTGGCCGATCGCCGATGCCCACTCCGAGCCGGCCTTCGTCCAAGCGCTACTGCTGCTGTTGATCGGCGCGGCGGTGGCGGTGTGGCGGTTCAGCCGACCGCCTGCCAGGCGAGGCGGATGGCGAGCAGGGCGATGATGCCGTTGCCGACGGCGGCGGCGTCCGCCGGGCCGGCGGACGCCGCCCGCGGACGCCGCGCCAGCCGGGCAGGTGCCCGAATCGCAGGCGGTGTGGCGGGTCGACCCGCTCGGCTCGCCGGTGCCGAACCCGACCTCGGCGCAGATGGTCGGGGCGGTCGCGGTGCAGGACGGACCCAACGCCATCCAACGGCCGTACGTCTTCAATATCATCGATGGCAAGCTGCGGGTGACCTGGTGGACCGGTGCCAGCTGGATCTGGACCGAGCTGGGTTTCGTGTCGTCGGGAAGCCCGATCGTCGCCAGCGTCGGGGCGATCACCGTTGCGCGCGGGCCGAGCGAGGCAAAGCTGCCGTACGCCTTCGTCCGCGCCGCAGACGGGCACGTGTCGGCGAACAGGTGGGTCGGCGACGGCTGGTCCTGGCAGGATCCAGGCCGTCACCGCGCTCAGTCAGGCGACCAGCGCCTCCGCACTCACCACCAGCCGCCCCGAGTAGCCGCGCGTCCCGACGGCGGGTCGTCACCGGCGAGCACGATCGTCACGGCGGTCCGCATCCCGGCGCGGTACCCCTCCACCGACGGGACCTTGTGCTTGAGCCCGAACGAGGTGGCGTGCAGGTGCTCGGCCAGGTCCCGGGCGGTCAATCCGGCGGAGCGCCACCGGTCGGCGACACCACTGTCGGTCAGGATCCGCTCCACCCCGTCGACCAGTCCCTGCTCGATCCGGCCGGCCAGCGAGCAGCGCAGGGCGGCCGCGGCGCTCAGCAACTCCTCGAAGTTGCCGTGCACCGCGGCCCCGACCCCCGGCGCCTGGCACGCCTCGAACGCGCCCAGGAGCCGCTGCGACACGTCGAGATCGTCGCGGGCGAACGCCGCCTGCGTCGCCGAGCACACCCCGGTCACCAACCGTTCCACAGCGGCGATGAACAGCTCTTCCTTGGTCTTGAAATGCAGGTACAGCCCCTGCCGGGAGATGTCCGCCGCCCGGGCTAGGTCGTCCATCGACGTCTTCTTGAACCCGTACCGGATGAAGACGTCGATGGCCGCGTCGGCGATCGCGTTCCGTCGCGCGCTGCCGGGCTGGGTCGCACCGCCCGGCTGGGTCGCACCGCCCGGCTGGGTCGCACCGCCCGGCTGGGTCGCACCGCCCGGCTGGGTCGCACCGCC
>NZ_JBHMIM010000045.1:0-66839 GCF_048060115.1 Micromonospora sp. LOL_023 | reverse complement strand
CACAACATGATCTTGGATGCCCTCTCCTCATGCCCGGACATCGACCCCTGACTTCGGAACTACTCGTCTAGGTTCGATACCGTTCACATGTCGGGAACGGCGTCGGGACGCCAGATCCGGCGTCAGCCGGGGTGCCAGACAGCAGGCCCGGCGGCGGCCGGCGGACGTAAGGAGGGCCGGTAGATGGCCGAGGAGATCCGGGCCGAGATGGTGGCGAACGTGTGGAAGGTGGTCGTCGCCGCTGGTGACACCGTTGCCGACGGCGACACCCTGGTGATCTTGGAATCGATGAAGATGGAGATTCCGGTGGTCGCCGAGTCCGACGGGGTGGTGCAGCAGCTCGCCGTCAACGAGGGTGACGTGATCCAGGAGGGTGACCTGATCGCCGTCATCGGGTAGCCGGGCCGGCTACCGCAACCCCAGCAGCCGGCGGATCAGACCCGGCCGGCGTTGGCGGGGAATCCGTGCCGACCGGCCGGCCACCCGCCGGGCCGCCGCCGCTGTCCGGGCGTCGAGATCCGGGGTCGCCAACGCCAGGTGGGCCAGCGACCACAGGATCGGCATGCTGCGGTGACCTGCGACGTCGACCGCGTCGGCGAACCGCTCGGCCACGACCCGGGCCACGTCCTGGCGTACCGCCGGATCCACCCACGCGGCGGTGACCAGCGCGAACACGGCGGCCTCGGCGGCCCAGTCCTCGACCCCCCATGCCACGTCGATGAGCATCCGGCGTCGCGTCGAGTCGGGCCAGGGTTCGTCGGTGCGGTGGTGCAGCATCCCCAGGCAAGCCCATGCCTGTACGCAACGCAGCCAGCCCGCCGGGTCGACCTCGGCCTCCTTCGGCGGCGGCGGCGGGTGCACCAACAGGCCGAGCAGGTCCTCCACATCGAGGGTGGCCAGGCTGACCGCGGTGTCGTACGCCGCCGGCGGGTGGTGCCAGACGGGTTGGGCCAGTTGCCGGATCCGCTCACTGGCGAGCGTCGACGGCCGGTCGACGGCCGGATCGGCCTGCCAGCCGGCGTAGTTCCACAGCTGCCGTACCGAGGTGCGCCGTGGCTGTCGGGGGTCGGGGCTGCCGGTCCGTTCCACGGTGACCGGCAGCCCGGGGAACTCGGTGCGCAGCAGCCGCATCGCGCTGGGCGGCTCGGGGTGGCGCAGTGACAGCCTGGTCGGCACCAGGCCGCGGGTGAGGGCCTGCTCGATGGTGGCGACCACGGTGCCACCCGCTGCCGGAAGCCGGGCGAGCCAGGTTCGGTCGTGGCAGCACTCAGCCAGGTCGTGGTGCTCGTGCGAGTCGTCGGGGTGGTCCCGTTGGAAGTCGGCGAGGGCGACCAGGTGGCGAAGTTCGCCGTCACGTTGGTAGCGCAGCCGGTGCGCGGTGTGCACCGCGCAGTCGAAGGTCGGGTTGCGGGCGAGAGCCTGGTCGATCCAGCCGATGGCGTCGTCGAGCCGACCGGCGTCGGCCAGGGTGCCGGCGATGTCGGCATAGATGGACAGGTCGTCGGGATCGTGTGCGCTGGCCCGGCGGAGCGCGGCGATCGCGTCGCCGGTGCGGCCGGCGCTGCGGTACGCGTACCCGAGCCACACCTCGGCCAGTTTGGACGGCTCGGCCCGAACGCCCTGAAGTGCCCAATCGAGCGCGGTGTGGACCTCGCCGAGCCGACGGGCCAGGGCAGAGCTGGCACCGAGCAGCAGTCCGTGTCCGGCGTGGGTGGCGGTGGCGTGCTCGGCCAGCCGCAGGTACGGCAGCAGCGGCGGGCGGTCGGCGGGCGGTACCGGGTCGGGCACGCTGGCGCAGATCTGCATGAGAACGATGGCGATCTGATCCGGCTCCAGCCGGTCCGGCAGGTCCGCGGCACCGACCCAGGGCACGCCCGCCCAGTCGACGGTCGGCGCGTGTCCGGTGGCGGCGGCCAGCAGTTCGAGTCCCTCGCCGGCTCGGCCTGCGGCGGCCAGCAGGTGTGCCCGGGCCACGACAGCGCCGATGAAGACGTGCTCGTCCAGCGGAAACAGCTCCAGCCCGCCGCCGCTGGCCCGGGTGGCCAGCCGGGTGAGCATCTCGTGCACCTCGGGCATGGTGGGCGCGTGCGTGATCGCGCCGGCGACGTGGTCGGCCGCGTGCCGGTAGTCACCCTCGTCGAGTGCCATCCGCGCCAGCGCCAGCTCGCCCTCGGCGGCCAGCCGCGGGTCGTGCAATCCCTCGGACACGTTCTTCCGATCCTCGTAGCGTGCTCGTCCCTCCTGGCTCCGGCAGCCTAGGGCACGGAACGCGGAACGTCCCACCCTGCGCGTTACTGCTCATTTCATTGCGTAAGGCGCTGTTAAGGTGCAAGAATGAGCATGCTTTGAGCTCCTTCATGCAAGATCATCTGGAGGTCGTCGTGTCGCAGCAGAAGTCGGGAACGGACCGGCCACAGCCGACAGCCGGCACCGGGATGGCGGCTGACATCACCGAACAACCTGCCGGCTACGCCCGGCTGCTGCAGAGCGACCACGCCGGTCCGATCGCCGAGGTCGCGGCGGCGATCGCCCGTCGCCGGCCTCGGCACGTGGTGTTCACCGCCCGGGGCACCTCGGACCACGCCGCGCTGTACGCCGCGTACCTCACCGAGATCCGCCTGGGGCTGCCCGCCGGGCTCGCCTCGCCCAGCGCGATCACCCTGTTCGGTGCCCGGCCCGATCTACGGGACGCGCTCGTCGTCGGCGTCAGCCAGAGCGGCGGCTCCCCGGACCTCGCCGAGGTGCTGCGGGTGGCCCGCGAGCAGGGGGCACTGACCGTCGCGGTGACCAACACCCCGGACTCCGCGCTCGGTACGGCCGCCGAGCTGACGGTGGACATCGCGGCCGGGCACGAACGCGCAGTCGCCGCGACCAAGACGTACACCGCGCAACTGCTCGCCCTGCTGATGCTCGTCGAAGGCGTCCGGGTCGGCGGCGACGGCGCGCTGCCGGCGGCCGAGCGGGCCGCGCTCGACGCGCTGCCGGGCCTGGCCGAGCGGGTCCTCGCCGACCCCGCCGCCACCGACCTCGCCCCCCGCTACCGATTCGCCGCACAGCTGGTCACCACCGGGCGCGGGTACGCCTACCCGACCGCGCGGGAGACCGCCCTGAAACTGATGGAGACGTCGTACCTGCCGGCGCTCGCCTTCTCCGGAGCCGACCTGCTGCACGGCCCGTTGGCGATGGCCGACCCCGACGTACCGGTGCTCGCCGTGGTCGGGTCCGGCCCCGGTGGCGCCGCCATGCGCGACGTGCTGCGCCGTCTCGGCGAGCGGCGGGCCGACGTACTCGTCATCGGTGCCGGGGCGGCACCGGCCGGCGCGGCGGCGAACCGGCCGGCCGCCGCGATCACCCTGCCCGACGTCGACGAGCGCTACGCCCCGCTGCTGGACATCCTGCCGGCCCAGCGACTCGCGTTGGCCTTGGCGGTGGCCCGTGGCGAGGACCCGGACGCCCCGCGTGGCCTGGCCAAGGTGACCGCCACCCGGTAGGCGGCTCAGGCCGGCCCGCCCGCCGAGGCGGACGCCTGTCCGGGCGCCCACCGGGCATGGCAGGCTACAAGGGTGTCCACCCTGCGTGACCTTGTCGAGGAACACACCACCCTGCAGCCGGTCGACGTCGACCACCTGCACCGGCTGGCTGGCGAGTGGCAGCTGCTGTCCGACCTGTCCTTCGCCGACCTGCTGCTCTGGGTACCGGTCGACGATCACGGCGCGTTCCTGTGCGTGGCGCAGGTCCGGCCCACCACCGCGCCGACCGCCTACCAGGACGATCAGGTCGGCCGCACCGTCGACGGTCCCGAGGTGGCGCACCTGACCATCGCGTACCGCCAGGGACGGATCTGGCGGGAGGGCGACCCGGTCTGGTACGGCAACACCCCCGCCCGGCACGAGGCGATGCCGGTCCGGCTGCGCGGCGCCGACGGGGAGACCGGGCGGATCATCGCGGTGATCGGCCGGGACACCAACCTGTCCACCGCACGCACGCCCAGCCAGCTTGAGCTCAACTACCTGACCACCGCCGACGATCTCGCCCAGATGGTCGCCGACGGCACCTTCCCGCCGGTGCGGCATCCGGGGGAGACCACCTCGGCACCCAGGGTCGGTGACGGGCTGATCCGGCTGGACGCCGGCGGCAAGACCACGTACGCCAGCCCGAACGCCCAGTCGGCGTTCCGCCGGCTCGGCTTCGCCGCCCACCTGGTCGGCGAGGACCTCGCCGCGCTGGCCCACCGGCTCGCCGACGACCCGCTTGAAGGCACCGACGCGGCGAACCGGATTCTGGCCGCGCTGCGCGGTGAGGCACCGGCCCGCAAGGAGATCGAGGCCCGTGGCGCCACGATGCTGACCCGGGCGTTGCCGCTGATGCCGGCCGGCGTGCCGATCGGGGCGCTGGTGCTGGTCCGCGACATCACCGAGGTCCGCCGCCGGGACCGGGCCTTGATCACCAAGGACGCCACCATCCGGGAGATCCACCACCGGGTGAAGAACAACCTGCAGACCGTGGCGGCGCTGCTGCGACTACAGGCCCGCCGGGTCGAGTTGCCGGCGGCCAGGGCCGCCCTGGAGGAGTCGGTACGGCGGGTCGCGTCGATCGCCTTGGTCCACGAGACGCTGGCCATGTCCGGCGACGAGTCGGTCGAGTTCGACGGCATCGTCGATCGGGTGGCCAGCGCGGCCACCGAGGTCGCGGCGACCGAGGTTCCGGTGGCGATGCGTCGCGAGGGCAGCTTCGGCGTCCTGCCCGCGGAGATTGCCACCTCGCTGGTGATGGTGCTCAACGAGCTACTGCTCAACGCGGTCGAGCACGGCTTCGCGCCAGCCGGCGAGACCGCCGGTCCGGGCGTGGCCGCCGGTCCGTCAGCCGGTGACACGGTCGATGCCGCGACTGCGGCGGCCCGGGCGGCGGCTGAGTCCACCGCCGAACCGCTGGCGACGGCCGAGGTCGTGGTGGCCGTGTACCGCTTCCGCAAGCAGCTGCACGTGACCGTGGCCGACAACGGCCAGGGACTGCCGGCGGACTTCGACGCCGACGCCGGCAGCCGGCTCGGCCTGCAGATCGTCCGGGCCCTGGCCACGGGCGAGCTGCGGGGCACCATCGAGCTGCGCAACCGGGCCGGCGGTGGTACCGAGGCGGTCCTGGTGGTTCCACTGGCCCGCAGGTGATCGGGCGGGTCGGATGAGCGGTCACCTGCCTCGGGACGGCCCGGCCACCAGAAGCAGGTGAGTCCAGCCACAGATCGCCCGTCATGTGGGATGCCGGCTACGGTGCGCTGGTCCGACCGGTACGGATGTGGCAACATCCATGTCATGACCGCTGCACTGGACCGCCGCTTCGTGGCTCGCCGCCACGTCGATTACGGCCGCGTCCGCAGCGCCATCTGTCCGGCCAGCTGAGCACGCCCGACCCTTTTTGTGTTCCGGGCGGCACTCGCGCCGGCCCCCTTCCGGCCCGGTCATCGTCGATGATGACCCAGGCGTTCCGTGCCGCTCACCGAGAGTTCATCCCGCAGACACGGAGGACGCCGCGATGGCGCGCAGCAGCACCCCGACCCGACCCGGCCGCCGGCGCGGCGAGGGGCAGTGGGCGCTAGGACACCGCGAGCCGCTCAACCCCAACGAGCGGACGAAGAAAGACGACGATCCACTCAACGTGCGGGCCCGGATCGAAAACATCTATGCACATGGCGGCTTCGCCTCCATCGACCCGGCCGACCTGCGCGGGCGGTTTCGTTGGTGGGGCCTCTACACCCAGCGCAAGGCGGGCATCGACGGCGGCCGGACCGCCGTACTGGAGCCGCACGAGCTGGAGGACGAGTTCTTCATGCTTCGGGTGCGCACCGACGGCGGCCAGCTCAACCTGGCCCAGTTGCGCACCATCGCCGACATCTCCCAGCGGTACGCCCGGGACACCGCCGACATCACCGACCGGCAGAACATCCAGCTGCACTGGATCCGGGTCGAGGACATGCCGGCCATCTGGAAGGCGCTCGAAGACGTCGGGCTGGGCACCACCGAGGCCTGCGGGGACTGCCCACGGGTCGTGCTCGGCAGCCCGGTCGCCGGTGTCGCCGCCGCAGAGCAGGTCGACCCGACCCCGGCGATCGACGAGATCGTCCGCCGGTACGTCGGCAGCAAGGAGTTCTCCAACCTGCCCCGCAAGTTCAAGTCGTCGATCTCCTGGCTCGCCGACACCCCGTACGAGGTCAACGACATCTCGTTCGTCGGCGTCGACCACCCCGACCACGGCCCGGGCTTCGACCTGTGGGTCGGCGGCGGGCTGTCGACCAACCCGATGATCGCCCAGCGCCTCGGGGCCTGGGTGCCGCTGGCCGAGGTGCCGGACGTGTGGGCCGGAGTGGTCGGCATCTTCCGCGACTACGGCTACCGCCGGCTGCGCCACCGGGCCCGGCTGAAGTTCCTGGTGGCCGACTGGGGTCCGGAGAAGTTCCGTGAGGTGCTGGAGAAGGAATACCTCGGTCGGACCCTGCTCGACGGGCCGGCCCCGGAGCTGCCGGCCAAGCCGATCGATCACATCGGCGTGCACGCCCAGGCAGACGGCCGCCGTTACGTCGGCGCCGCCCCGGTGGTCGGACGGGTCTCCGGCAGCCAGCTCACCGAGCTGGCCGCGCTGGCCGCCGAGCACGGCTCCGGCCGGGTACGGCTCACCCCGTACCAGAAGCTGCTGGTCCTGGACGTCGAGCCGGACCGGGTCGACGCGCTGGTGACCGGCCTGCGGGCGATCGGGCTGGAAGCCATGCCCTCGACGTGGCGGCGCAGCACGATGGCCTGCACCGGCATCGAGTTCTGCAAGCTCGCCATCGTGGAGACCAAACGGCGCGGCGCGGAACTGGTCGCCCGGTTGGAGCAGCGGCTGGCGTCGGCCGGGCTGGACGACGACACCGACATCTCGATCCACATCAACGGCTGCCCGAACGCCTGCGCCCGTACCCAGGTCGCCGACATCGGGCTCAAGGGCCAGCTGGTGGTCGGGTCGGACGGCCAGCAGGTAGAGGGGTACCAGATCCATCTCGGCGGTGGGCTGGGCATGGCCCAGGGGCAGACCGCCGGCTTCGGGCGCAAGGTGCGGGGTCTGAAGACCACCGCCGACGAGCTGCCCGAGTACGTCGAACGTGTGGTCCGCCATTACCTGGCCGGCCGTACCAGTGGCGAGACGTTCGCCCAGTGGGTCGTCCGGGCCGAGGAGGAGGAGTTGCGATGAGCACCGAGACGCGCGCGGCACCGCTCTACTGCCCGTACTGCGGGGAGGAGGACCTCCGCCCGCATCCCGACGCGCACACCGCCTGGGAGTGTCACGCGTGCGCCCGGGTCTTCACCGTCAAGTTCACCGGCCTGCTGGCCCGAGGGGTGGTGTCGCGATGAGTCCGGTGCTCGCCGCCGACCTGGGCCTGATCCGACTCGGTCCGGCCGCCGACCGGCCGCCGACCCGGCGGGATCCGGCCGAGCTGCGTGCGTTGGCCGAGCGGGCCGGCCGGGAGCTGGACGGGGCGCCGGCCGAGGAGATCGCCCGATGGGCGGTGGAGACCTTCGGCGACCGGTTCTGCGTCACCAGCTCGATGGCGGACGGGGTGCTGGCGCATCTGGTCTCCCGGGTCGCCCCCGGCGTCGATGTCGTCTTCCTTGACACCGGTCTGCACTTTCCGGAGACGCTGCGGGTGCGTGACCAGGTGGCGGCGTCCATGCCGGTGAACCTGCGGTCGATCCGTCCCCGGATGACCGTCGGCCAGCAGGACGGCGAACTCGGCCCCCGGTTGTTCAACCGGGCGCCGGACGAGTGCTGTGCGCTGCGCAAGGTCGAGCCGCTGGAACGGGCGCTCGGTGAGTACGACGCCTGGGCCGCCGGGCTGCGTCGGGACGAGTCGCCGACCCGGGCGAACACCCCGGTCGTCGGCTTCGACGCGCGGCGCGGTCGAGTCAAGGTCAACCCGATCGCTGCCTGGACCCAGGCGGACGTGGACGCCTACGTCTCCCGGTGGGGCGTTCCGGTGAACGAGTTGTTCAAGCAGGGCTACACCTCGATCGGTTGCTGGCCGTGCACCCGGCGGACCAGGGCCGGCGAGGACCCGCGTGCCGGCCGGTGGGCGATGTTTGAGAAGACCGAGTGCGGCCTGCACGTATGACCGGGCCGGCGGGGTGGTCCGCCGGGTCGGGCCCGACCGGGACAGGGCCGATCGTGCTGGTGGCACACGGCAGCAGGGATCCGCGGGCGGCGGCGGCGACTCGGGCGCTGGTCCGGGCGGTCGCCGCGGCCCGGCCCGGGGTCGATGTGCGGGCCGCCTACCTCGATCACGCCGGCACACGGCCCGGGGCGGTGCTGGCCGACCTGCAGTCGGCCGGGTACCCGCAGGCGACGCTGGTTCCGCTGCTGCTGACCGAGGCGTTCCACGGTCGGGTGGACATCCCGGAGGTGGTTCGCGCGGCGCGGCGCGCCGGTCTGCGTATCCCGGTGACGACGACACGGGTCCTCGGGCCGTCGGTGGGTGCTGACGCTGTCGACCCGTTGCTGCTCGCTGGGCTACGGCGCCGGTTCGCGCAGGCGGCGGCGGACTGCGACGCCGTGGTGCTGGCCGCAGCGGGGACCCGGTCCGTTCCGGCGCGGGAGACGGTGACGCTGGCCGCGACGGCCCTCGGCGGCGAGTTGGCCGTGCCCTGTGCGGTCGGGTACGCGTCGGCCGCACCGCCGACGGCCGGTGCCGCGGTCGAGATGCTGCGGGCGGCCGGTGCCCGGCGGGTCGGGGTCGCCGCCTACTTTCTGGCACCGGGCCGGCTCTACGACTCGGCGGCGGCGTCCGCCGGTCAGGCCGGCGCGGTCGCCGTGGCAGCTCCGCTTGCCGGTGCGCCGGAGGTGGCGAGGCTGGTGCTGTGCCGGGTCGACCGGGCGGCCGTGCCGGTGGCGGCCTGATCCGTCGCGACCGGTAGCCGGGCGGTGGCTGATCGGGAATGCGGCAGGCGCGCATTGGCAGGTGCGAAACTCGGCCAATGCACGGCGCCCCGGAGTTCACTCCGGGGCGCCGTACCTACGTTGTGTGGTCGAGTTGAATCAGGCAGTTTGAGCGCGCAGGACTCGTAGTCCACCGCGACGCTTGACGGCGCGCCGCTCCTCTTCGCTCATCCCGCCCCAGACGCCGGCATCCTGCCCGGACTCCAGTGCCCACTGGAGGCACTCATCGGTCACAGAGCAGCGCCGGCAGACGGCCTTGGCCTGCTCGACCTGCAGGATCGCGGGGCCGGACGTCCCGATTGGGAAGAACAGCTCCGGGTCCTCGTCGCGGCAGACAGCATGGTGACGCCAGTCCATGGCGGCAACACTCCTCATTCTGGATCGGTGTCGGTAATTGCTCTGGTCTTTCTTTATGCGCCCGTGCAGCTAAAACAACGGATTGCGTCCGTTGGATCGGCAGCGCGTGAGCAGACGTAAGTCTGTGGAACGTTGCTTCGAGCTGCCGCGTGGTGAGCGCATCCAGGCAACGTTCCGGGTGAATCGGTCCGCTTGTGAATACTTTCACGAACCCCTGCGATGTCAAGAGTAGCGCTCAGAAAAAGTCCAACTGGGTGAGGAACGTCACGACCCTTTTGTCCGTTTTCTGACGCTCACCGACACCCGGAGTGCGACAGTCAAGAGTCAATGTAGTACGGTCCGCCCTGCGCTGCAGGCATTTCAGCCACGTGTGTTCCGTGGCTACCGTCACGCTCCGCAGCCGTAACTCAGTTACGGAGAGTGTCAGAAGACGACCCTGAGGGCGCTTTGGATCGCTGTGAACCGGACTTTCAGTCGCTCGCCGAGATAGTCGCCGTCGAGTTGGAAGGCCAGCGGGCGAGTTGCGGATATCGTGAATTCGGACAAATCGTGGAGTCGGCGGATCTGGCGTCCACGGGGATCCGGCCGTCGTGCCGAAACCTGGGCCAACGTGCGGGTGGTGCTCGGCACGCGCAGCCGGCGGACCGCCATCACGTCTAGGCCCAGATCGAACGAGGCCTCGGGATTCGGGTTGATCGCCCGGTCACCGAGGTAGGTCCACGGCGCGGTGTTCTGAATCACCACCGTGGCCAGATTCTCCTCGGTCGGCTCACCGGGCCGATCCAGCCGCAGAGCGGGATGCCGCCGGTCCATCCCGATGAAGAACTCGCTCACCGTGGAACGCAGGTACAGGCCCACCGTCGACTTGCTGCCCCGCAACCTTGCCCGTTCGACCTGCCGGATCACCGCCGCGTCCAGCCCCAACCCGGCGCAGAAGGTGAAGTACCGATCGTCGGCCCGGCCCAGGCCGATCCGGCGGAACCGGCCCGTCCGCATGCCCTCCAACAGCACACTGGTCGCCTCCGGCCATTGCGGCGGCAACCCGACGGCCCGCGCGAAGACGTTGGTCGAACCGCCCGGCACCACGGCGAGCGCCGGTAGCCGGTCAGCGGCTGAGTCCGGCAGTTGGTCCAGTGCGGGTGCGGACGTCATCAGCCCGTTGACGGCCTCGTTGACCGTGCCGTCGCCGCCGAGGGTGACCACGACGTCGAACCCGTCCCGGGCGGCCTGCCGGGCCAGCGCGACGGCGTGCCCCCTTCGGCGGGTGTACTCCACCGACAGGTCGACCTGGCTGCGCAGTGCCCGGACGATCACGTCCCGGGTGCGTTCGCTGGTGGTGGTGGCCTTGGGATTGACCACCAGAAGGGCCCGCATGGGCGGCACTGTATCGCGCCGACGCGCGGGTATCGTGGCGCCGTGACCATCGACGCACCGTCCACCCCGGCGAGTTTGCGCTGGGCGGTCTGGGTGCTCGCCGGTGAAGCCGCAGCGCTGGGGGTGATCGCCGGCTACCTCGCATACCAGGACCTCACCGGCACGGTCACCGACCTGACCTCGGCATTGATCGTCACCGGCTTCGCCGCCGGGGCGGCAGTGCTGCTGGCGGTGCTGGCTCGGGCGGTGCACCGATGCCGGGCGGCGGCCCGCGCGCCGGCCATCGTCCTTGAGCTGATGCTGTTGCCGATCGGCTACTACATGACCATCGGCGGTCTGGCCTGGTTCGGCGTACCGCTGATCGGACTCGGACTGGCGACGGTGTCGCTACTGGTGATGCCGGCGTCGACCCGCGCGTTCGAGCTGGATCGGACCGGCTGAGTGGTGCGGGCGGGTGCGCGCCCGAGCGCCCGGCCGGGCCGCCGGTGGGTCAGCGACCGCCGGACCGGCGGGTCAGCAACCGGATGCTGGCCTGACCGCCGTCGGCGGTGGCCGCGGCGGACGTCGTGAGCGCGCGGAGCACCTTCCAGGCGAACGATGACTCCGGCGGCAGCTTGGCTCCGCGTACCGTCGCGACGGTGACCTCGACGGTGAGCGCGTCGTCGGTGACCGAGAACCGGCACTGCAGGTCCGCGTCGGTGGTGGCGACCGCGAGCAGCATCGCGCAGGCCTCGTCGACCGCGATCCGCAGGTCCTCGATCTCGTCCAGCGCGAAGTGCAACCGGGCGGCCAAGCCGGCCGTGGCGGTCCGAAGAACGCTCAGATAACCGCCATCGGCGGGCACAGTGAGCAGCACGACGTCGTCGTCGACCGTCGGCTCGGATTGTGTGACCAGCGAACTCATCCGGCATACCCCCGCGTGGACTCTACCGGTTGACATCGATTCCAGGTGCCATCAGTAGCGAATTGTTCCGGGTCCACGGTGACCTGTCCCGCGCCACCCGCCGACCGCAGGTGATCGGGGGTCAGCCAAGGCCGGCCCGGCCGGACCCGTGTCGGGCCGGCCGGACCGATCGCCTCAGGCCTGCTTGGTCTCCCAGAAGATCTTCGCGATCTCGTCGATCTTCTGCAGCAGCTCGTCGGCCTTGGCCGGATCGACCGACGCCTTCGTGCCGCCGCCGCCCCCGGCCAGCTTGGTGGCCTCGTTGAACAGCTGGTTGAGGTGCGGGTACTTCTCGAAGTGCGGTGCCTTGAAGTAGTCGGTCCAGAGCACCCAGAGATGGTGCTTGACCAGCTCGGAGCGCTGCTCCTTGATGATCAGTGCCCGGGTGCGGAACTCGGGATCGGTGTTCGCCTGGTACTTCTCCGCGATGGCCTTGATCGATTCGGCCTCGATCCGGGCCTGCGCCGGGTCGTAGACGCCACACGGCAGATCGCAGTGGGCGCTGACAACCGTGCGCGGAGTAAAAATGCGTGGAAGTCGCATCAGGACCCTCCGTAGGTTGGCCGACGGCACGATCGCCGGCACGCGTAAGGTGGAGGATGATCCCTCCCTGCCGACCCTATCGCGCATTCGCCTGGCTGACCGGGCGGGAGGTGTAAGTGCCATCGCCACTGTTCGCCGTGTTGGTGCGGGGTCCCTCGATGGTCCCGACGCTGCGCCCCGGCGACGCCCTGCTGGTCCGCCGGGGCGGCCGGGCGGTCCGCCCTGGCGACATGGTGGTCGCGACCTTCCGCACCCGACCCGATCTGCTGGTGGTCAAGCGGGTGGTTCGGGCGTGTGGCAGCGGATGGTGGTTGCAGGGTGACAACGAGTTCGTCGCCGACGACTCGCGCGCCTATGGGGTGGCCGACGTGCACGGACGGGTGCTGCTGCGGTACTGGCCACGGCCACGGCCGTTCGGTTACCAACGAGTTCGACCCGCCTCGTAGGAAGCCACCCTGTGTGACACTATGCTCGACACGAAATCTGGGTGACCCCCACAGCGCCTCGCCGGTCAACGCTGACCTCGCGCCGAGCCGGCGGCTTTTTCTTCGCACGACGGCTGAAGGAGTCACCATGTCTACTGTGGCAATTTCTGACCCGGTCTTCGACCTGCACCGTGGCGGCAAGATGGCGATCACGCCGACCGTCGCGCTGGCCGACCGGGACGACCTCTCCCTCGCGTACACCCCGGGCGTCGCCCGGGTCTGCGAGGCGATCGCCGCCGACCCGAGCCTGGTCGACGAGTACACCTGGGTGTCACACACCGTCGCCGTCGTCACCGACGGCACCGCGGTTCTCGGACTCGGCGACATCGGGCCGCGCGCCGCCATGCCCGTGATGGAGGGCAAGGCGGTGTTGTTCAAGCAGTTCGGCGACGTCGACGCGGTGCCGATCTGCCTCGACACCCGCGACGTCGACGCGATCGTCGCCACCGTGACCGCGCTGGCACCGTCGTTCGGCGGGATCAACCTGGAGGACATCAGCGCGCCGCGCTGCTTCGAGATCGAACGTCGGCTCGACGAGGCGTTGTCGATCCCGGTCTTCCACGACGACCAGCACGGCACCGCGATCGTGGTGCTCGCCGCCCTGCGCAACGCCGCCGCCCTGCTCGACCGCAGGCTCGGTGACCTGCGGGTGGTGGTCAGTGGCGCCGGTGCGGCCGGGGTCGCGGTGACGAAGATGCTCATCGCCGGTGGTGTCGACCCGGCGAAGACGGTGGTCTGCGACTCACGCGGGATCATCCACGGAGACCGGGCCGGGCTCACCCCGGCCAAGGCCGAACTGGCCGCGATGACGGCGGCCTGTGCCGGTGGGATCGCCGACGCGCTGGTCGGCGCCGACGTGCTGATCGGCCTGTCCGGCGGCCAGATCGAGGAGGCCGCGGTCGCCGGGATGGCGCCGGGCGGGATCATCTTCGCCCTGGCCAATCCGACACCTGAGGTGCATCCCGAGATCGCCCACCGGTACGCCGCGTTGGTAGCCACCGGCCGCAGCGACTTTCCCAATCAGATCAACAACGTGCTCGCCTTCCCGGGAGTGTTCCGGGGTGCGCTCGAGGTGGGGGCCACCCGGATCACCGAGGGGATGAAGGTGGCCGCCGCCGAGGCCATCGCCGCGGTCGTGGCCGATCTGCTGCAACCGGAGGCGTTCGTGCCGTCGGCACTCGACCCACGGGTGGCGCCGGCGGTCGCCGCCGCGGTCGCCGCCGCCGCCCGCCGCGACGGCGTCGCCCGTCGCTGACCCCGTACCACGATCGGCCCGTGCCGGCCGGCCCTGCACAGGGCCGGCCGGCCGGCGAGCGAGGTGCCGAAAGGGTGGACAGCGGTCAGCCGGCGATCAGTTGGCCGATGGAACGCAGCAGGTCGGCGTAGAAGGTGCCCTCGATCTCGCGGAAGACCCCGAACTGCGCGTCGGGGTCGCCGAAGAAGGGCCGCAGCGTCCAGGCGAGTTGGGTGCCGACGAACCCGAAGAGCAAGATCCAGATGTAGAGCAGACTCATGCTGGCCGGCCGCTGCGCCGGCGGGCCGAGCGGCTGACCGAACTGCGCCGGCGGGCGGGCGGGCAGTTGCGGCCGGTCTGCCATCGCATCCACCATCGCACCCGTCCCCACCGGTGCGGGCGCGGCCGCTGGTACGGGTGCGGGCGCGGGTGCGGCAGGTCCTGGAGCGGCAGGTCCTGGCGCGGGGGTGGGCGTGGCAGCTGGCGCGGGCACCCTGGTCGCTCGTTGCTGATGGTCGTTGAGCGCCTGCATACCGGCAACCAGGAACCGGAGGCCGACGATCGCCGAAAGCAGCAGGATCGCCACGTTGAGAAGCTTGTAGAACTGGTAGCTCTGCGCGGTGACCAGGAAGAAGAGGCTGACCGGCGCGAACGCCAGGGTCAGCGCGGCGGTCACGGTGATCGACACCAGGATCAGCGCGACCGCCTGGATCATCGACAGCCTCGCGCCGAAGACCAGGTTGAACAGGTACAGGGTGGGCAGACAGATGGCCAGCGTCGCCAGGAACAGCAACGGCAGCTTGATCAGCGAGGAGATGATCTGTTGCCAACCGTACGAGGCACCGAGCACCGCCCCGTAGATCGCCAGGCTCAGCGTGGAGCTGGTGACCAGCTGGCCGACCAGGGGGCGCAGGCCCCGCTCGTCGACGATCTGCTGCCAGATGCCGTCTCGGTCGCGCAGGATCCGTTCGATGATGAGCTGTTTCGTCGTGGGGGCGGCAGTACCACCGGCAGGAAGGGTCGACACGGCTGCACCGTACCGGCTCGCGCGGCACCGCACTGTCCCGTGCGGGTCACCACATCGATGCGGCCCCGCCTAGGCTGACAATGTGAACAGCCCCGACCTGCGTGCCTCGGACGCCGACCGAGAGCAGGTAGTGCACTGCCTGGAGCGGCACACGTCGGCAGGGCGGTTGAGCCTCGACGAGTACGCCGACCGGGTGGAGCAGGCCCTGCGCGCCCGGACCCAGGGCGAACTGGCCATGGTCCTGGCGGACCTGCCGGCCGAGCCGCGCTCGGCCGGCTCGGCCGCGCCGCACCAACTGGCGGCAGCGTTCCTGATCGCCGGGGTCGCGCTCACCGTGCTCGCCGTGCTCATAATGCTGCTGCGCTGAGGTTCACCGTGCTGCTGCGCTGAGCAGCCCGCCGGTCGCACACACCCAGCCCGCCGGTTGGACCAGCGGGGACGTCGAAGCTGCTAGCGTGCGGACCATGCGAGCAGCCTTCGCCTCGACCGCCGACGCCGCCGATCCCCTCGCCGCGCTCACCGTGGGCGAGCGACCCGAACCGGCACCACCGGCTGCCGACTGGGCGGTGGTGGAGGTCCGGGCAAGCTCGCTGAACCACCACGACATCTGGTCGCTGCGCGGGGTCGGACTGCCGGCCGACCGACTGCCGATGATCCTCGGCTGCGACGCGGCCGGCGTCGACGACGCCGGCAACGACGTCGTCGTCTACCCGGTGGTCGCCGACCCGGCGGACCCGCGCGGCATGTCGATCCTGTCCGAGCGCCACCAGGGCACCTTCGCCGACCGGGTCACCGTGCCCCGGTCGAACCTGATCCGCAAGCCCGCCGGCCTGACCTTCGCCGACGCGGCCTGCCTGCCGACCGCGTGGCTGACCGCGTACCGGATGTTGACTACCCGGGGCCGGTTGGACCAAGGCGAATCGGTACTGGTCCAGGGTGCCGGCGGGGGAGTGGCGACGGCGGCCGTCGCGATCGCCGTCGCGTTGGGCAAGCGGGTCTACGCCACCAGTCGCGACGAGGCCAAGCGGGACCGGATCGCCGCGCAGGGCGCCACCGCGCTGCCCCCGGGGTCCCGGCTACCGGAGCGTGTCGACGTGGTGATCGAGACCGTCGGCGCGGCCACCTTCGACCACTCGCTGAAGTCCGCCGCCGCTGGCGCCAGGATCGTGGTTTCCGGAGCCACCAGTGGGCATCTGCCCACCGTCGACCTGCGCCGGGTGTTCGCGATGCAGCTGGAGATCCTCGGCACCTCGATGGGCACCCTCGACGAACTGCGGGACCTGCTCGACCTGTGCCAACGGCAGGGCATCCGGCCGGTCGTCGACACCGAGTACGCCTTCGATGAGGTCCGGGACGCCTTCGCCCGGCTGCACGCCGGCCAGGCCTTCGGCAAACTCGTCCTGAACCACCAGCGTTAGCGGCCGTCCGGCCGTCCGGCCGCCGGTCAGAGCTGGTCGTCGAAGACCGCCACCCCGGCCGGCACGTCGGCGGCCAGCCGGTCCCGCGCGCCCGGGTCGCCGTACAGCGTCCAGCGCAGGAACTCGGTGCTGGTGTCGAGCACGATGTCGTACGCGGCGTTGCCGGGCCGCAGCAGCGACTGCCCGTGGTCGCCGTCGGGCAGGCTGAGCATCGCCTTCGGCCAGGGCACCCGGTCGTACGCCGCCTTGCCCGACGCGTACGACACCACTTCGTCCAGCTCGCCGTGGATGAACAGTTGCGGGGCGGCGGCGCCGCTGAACGCCGTACCCACACCGATCGCGCTGCCGGCCAGCACGACGCCGGCGTCCAGCCGTTCGTCACGGGCCACGGTGAACATTCCCACGGTGGTGATGCCGCCGGCCGAGTGCCCGGCGGCGGCTACCCGTTCGACGTCGAGGCGTCCCGCGAACTCGTCGCCGTCGAGTTCGTCGAGGGCGAGCAGTTCGTCCAGCACGTACGAGGCGTCCGCTGGTTGGTTCAGCACATCCAGCGCGTTGCCGCCGGACCCCTCGCTGGTGAACGGGTAGGTGGGGGCGGCGACGACGAAACCGGCCGCGGCCCACTCGGTCAGCACCGCCCGGTAGTCCGCCGGCTCGCCGCCGAGTCCGTGGCTGAACAGCACCACCGGGAACGGCCCGTCGCTGTCGACCGGATACCAGACGCTGACCGGTAGCGGTCGGTCGCCGCGCGCGAGGTCGAGGGTGCGCGTGTCGACGTCGAGGCGCTCGGTCGGTGCCGGTCGCCCCGGCGTCGGCGTGGGTTCGACCGAAGCGGGCGCGTCGAACACCGGTGCCCGGTCCGGGGCGGTGCCGCAACCGGTCACGAGCCCGGTGAACAGACCGACGCTGAGCAGGCCGGCTACCGCCGGACGGGAGACACGCATTGGACGATTGTTACCAGGTGACCAGCCGGTCGACCAACGGCACGGGGCGACTGGTCGTGGCAGGGCGTGACCGACTTCGCTAGGGTCGTCGTCATGTCTGACGAGTACGCCGATCCGAGCGGCAACACCGAGGCGTTCCGCGCCTTCCAAGCTACCCCGGCGCCGGTCGCCGAGCAGCCGTCCCGACTGCCGTTGATCATCGGTGTCGCGGTCGCGGTCGCGGTCGTCATCGCGATCGCCGTCTGGCTGCTGGTCTAGCGCCGTCGACACCACTCCCCGGCGTCGGCTGATCCGCTACCCACCGCATCAGCAGCCCAGCACCGCCCGGGTCTGGTCGGCGATTTCGTACTCTTCGGCGGTGGGGACCACCCACACCTGGACGGGCGAGTCGCCCGGGGAGATTCGCCGTTCGCCGTGGCCGCTGTCGTTGCGGCCCGGGTCGACGGCGATGCCGAGACCGTCGAGCCCGGCCAGGGCGGCGGCCCGCACCTGGGCGGCGTTCTCGCCGACCCCGGCGGTGAACGTGATCGCGTCGACCCGACCCAGCAGCGCGTAGTAGCCGCCGACGTAGAACCTGATCCGGGCGCAGTACACGTCGAAGGCAAGCCGGGCCGCCGGGTCGCCGGCGTCCCGGCGGCGCAGCACCTCGCGCATGTCGCCGGCACCGGCCAGCCCGACCAGGCCGCTGCGCTGGTTGAGCAGCCGGTCGACGTCGGCGCTCGACCAGCCGGCGACCCGCTCCAGGTGGAAGACGACCGCCGGGTCCAGGTCGCCGCTGCGGGTCCCCATCACCAGGCCCTCCAGCGGGGACAGGCCCATCGAGGTGGCGACACTGCGCCCACCGGCCACCGCGCAGGCGCTCGCGCCGTTGCCCAGGTGCAGGGTGATCACGTCGACGTCGGCCGGGGACCGGCCGAGCACGGCGGCGGTCCGCCGGGACACGTACGCGTGTGAGGTGCCGTGGAAGCCGTAGCGGCGGACGCCGTACCGCTGCGCGGTGTCGGCGTCGATGGCGTAGCTGGCCTGCTCCGGCGGCAGCGTCCGGTGGAAGGCGGTGTCGAAGACCGCCACCTGTGGCACGTCCGGCAGCAGCCGGCGGGCCTGGGCGATGCCGGTCAGGTTGGCCGGATTGTGCAGCGGGGCGAGCGGCACCAGCCGTTCGATCTCGTCGACCACCTGATCGGTGACCAGGGTCGGCTCGGCGAAGCGGACGCCGCCGTGCACCACCCGGTGCCCGACCCCGGCGAGCCCGGTCAGGTCGACCCGCTCGGCCATCGACCGCAGCGCCGCAGCGTGGTCTCCCGGCCCGCCGTCAGGCTCACCGATCCGCTCGACGACGCCCTTGTCGACCACCTGTTCGCCGTCGAAGAGCTGGTACTTCAGCGACGACGAGCCGCAGTTGAGAACCAGGATCCGCGCCGTGCCGGTCACTGCGCCGCCGCCTGGATCGCGGTGATCGCCACGGTGTTGACGATATCGGGCACGGTCGCGCCCCGGGACAGATCGTTGACCGGGCTGCGCAGGCCCTGCATGACCGGGCCGACCGCGACCGCGCCCGCGGAACGCTGCACCGCCTTGTAGGTGTTGTTGCCGGTGTTCAGGTCGGGGAAGACGAAGACGGTGGCCCGCCCGGCCACCGCGCTGCCGGGCAGTTTGGCGGCGGCCACCGTCGGGTCGATCGCGGCGTCGTACTGGATCGGCCCCTCGACCAGCAGATCGGGCCGGCGTCGGCGGACCAGGTCGGTGGCGGCCGCCACCTTGCGGACGTCGTCGCCGCTGCCGGAGGTGCCGGTGGAGTAGGACAGCATCGCCACCCGGGGCTCGATGCCGAACTGGGCGGCGGTCTGCGCCGAACTGACCGCGATGTCGGCCAACTGTTCGGCGTCCGGGTCGGGGTTGACGGCGCAGTCGCCGTAGACGAGCACCCGGTCGGCGAGCAGCATGAAGAACACGCTGGAGGCGACGGAGACGCCCGGCACCGTCTTGACGATCTCGAAGGCCGGGCGGATCGTCGCGGCGGTGGTGTGGGTGGCACCGGAGACCATGCCGTCGACGTGCCCGGCGTGCACCATCATCGTGCCGAAGTAGTTGACGTCGCCGATCACGTCGAGCGCCAGGTCCAGGGTGACTCCCTTGTGCTGGCGCAGCTTCGCGTACGTGGCGGCGAAGTCGTCGCGCCATGGGCTGGTGGCCGGGTCGACGAGCCGGGCGCCGTCGATCTGCACACCGAGTTCCCGGGCCCGCCGGGCGATGTCGTCGGCGTCGCCGAGCAGGGTCAGCTCGGCGACGCCGCGCCGGAGCAGGATCTCGGTGGCCCGCAGGATCCGTTCGTCGGTACCCTCCGGCAGCACCAGCCGCCGCCGGTCGGCGCGGGCCCGGTCGATCAGCGCGTACTCGAACATCATCGGGGTGACCCGCGCGGATCTGGTGACGTCGAGCCGGCGGGCCAGCTCGACGGTGTCGACGCTGGACTCGAAGGCGCCGAGCGCCGCCTCCACCTTGCGCGGATTGTCCGGGCTGGGCCGGCCAGCGATGCGCCCGGCGGCGGAGACCGCGTGGAAGCTGTCCGCCGGCACCGACAGCACCGCCAGGTTGCTGCCGAGCAGCTGCACCAGGCGCATCGCCCGCGGGTCCGGCTGCTCGCCGAGGGTCAGCGCGATCCCGGCGAGGGAGACCAGCCCGGCGGTGTGCGCGGCGCTGACCGCGACCAGCAGGTCCGCCCGGTCGCCGGGGGTGATCACCAGGGCGCCGTCGACGAGGTGGTCCAGCAGCACCGGCACGTGCGCCGCTCCGACCACGAAGTCGAGTACGTCCCGGTTGAGCGCGGTGTCGTCTCCGGCGAGCACGCCGGCGTCGAGGGCGTCGGCGACCTCGGCGACGGTTGGCGCCGACACCGCGGGGATCTCCGGGATCAGGTAGACCGGCACCGGCAGCTCCGGCGCGACGACCTCGGTGGTCACCCGGTTCGCCAGCACCGCCAGCACCGTCGTGCCCAGCTCCGTCAACGAGTGGTACGCGCTGCGGACCGCACCGGCGACCTCGGTGGCGTCGCGGTGGACGCCGTCGACGACGGCGACCACGACGCTGCCGAACTCGTTGGCGAGCCGGGCGTTGAACGCCAGCTCACGGGGGAGGCCGCCGTTGTCGGCGGCGTCGTCGAAGTCGCTGCCGATGACCAGCACCGCCGGGCAGCTTCGCTCCAGCTCCCGGTAGCGGCCGACGATCCGGGAGATCAGCTCCTCCCGGCGGCCGTCGGCGACCAGCTCGGCGGCCTGTGCGTAGCTGGCACCGTAGAGCTGGTCGTCCGGCAGGTCGATGCGGTAGCGCCCGCGCAGCAGGGTCAGCGTCGCGTCCGGGCCGTCCCCGGCGACCAGCGGCCGGAACACCCCGATCCGTTCGACCCGACGGGACAGCAGCTCGGCCAGGCCGAGCGCGACGGTGGACTTGCCGCCACCGGGGCCGAGACCGGCCACATAGACACTTCGCGCCACCGCCTCAACGTACAAGGCGGAGCCGGCGAAGGTCAGGTGACCTTGGTCCCGGTCCCGGCGGGTCGGGCGTCAGATGCTGACCTGTCGGCCTCGGTCAGTCGTCGACCGCTGCTACTCGTCGTCCTCGTCGTCGAGTCGGGCCAGCCAGGTGGCGAACCGCTCGATCGGCGTCTCGAACTCCGGGTTCAGATCGACGAAGTCCCGCAGCCGCTCGGCGAGCCAGGAGATCGCGACCTCCTCCTCGCCGCGCCGTGCCGCCAGCTCTTCGACACCCCGGTCGGTGAAGTACATCTCAGGCTCCCGTCAGCGCCGGGGCAGCGCGGCGTCGATCAGCGCGGCCTGCTCGGCGTCGTGCAGCTTGGTCGACCCGACCGACGGCGCCGCCGCCGCCGGGCGGGAGATCCGCCGCAGCCGTACGCCGTCGAGGTGCTCCAGCAGGTTGAGCGCCACGAACGACCAGGCGCCCTGGTTGGCCGGCTCCTCCTGGACCCAGGCGAAGTCCTCCGCGTTCGGGTACGCCGCCAGCGCGGCCCGCAGCTGCTCCACCGGCAGCGGGTAGAGCTGTTCCATCCGGATGATCGCGGTGTCGGTGTCCAGCTGCCCGTTGCCGCCGGTGACCGCGTGCCGTTCGGCCCGGGCCTGTACCAGGTCGTAGTAGACCTTGCCGGAGCAGAGCAGCACCCGCTTGACCGCCTCGGGTCGGCCGGTGACGGCCGGGTCGGACAGCACCGGCTGGAACGTGCCGGAGGTGAAGTCGGCGACGGCGGAGACGCAGAGCTTGTGCCGCAGCAGCGACTTCGGAGTGAAGACCACCAGCGGCTTGCGCTTGGGTGACAGGGCCTGGCGACGCAGCAGGTGGAAGTAGTTCGCCGGGGTGGACGGGATGGCGATGCGCATGTTGTCCTCGGCGCACATCTGCAGGTAGCGCTCCGGCCGCCCGGAGGTGTGGTCCGGGCCCTGGCCCTCGTGGCCGTGTGGCAGCAGCAGGGTCAGCGCCGACCGCTGCCCCCACTTGACCTCACCGGAGGAGACGAACTCGTCGACGATCGACTGGGCGCCGTTGACGAAGTCGCCGAACTGGGCCTCCCACAGCACCAGCGCCTGCGGGTTCTCCACCGAGTAGCCGTACTCGAAGCCCATCGCCGCGTACTCGCTGAGCAGGGAGTCGTGGACGAAGAACCGGGATTCGTCGTTGACCAGGCTGGCCAGCGGCAGATAGTCCCCGCCGGTCTGGGCGTCGACCACGGAGGCGTGCCGTTGCACGAAGGTGCCCCGGCGCGAGTCCTGCCCGGCGAGGCGTACGGTGACGCCGTCGGCGAGCAGGGTGCCGACGGCGAGGATCTCGCTGAAGCCCCAGTCGATGTCGCCGGAGACCGACATCTTGGCCCGTCGCTCCAGCAGTTGCTGGATGCGCTTGTGCGGGGTGAAGCCGTCCGGCAGGTCGACGTGCGCCTCGCCGACCGCCGCGATGGCGGCGGCGTCGACCGCGGTCGCCACGGCGGGCTCCGGCTCCGGCTGGCGGCTGGGCAGCCGGCTGGTGGCCGACGAGGCGGCGTCGCGGGTGGCCTTGAAGACGTGCTCCAGCTGGGACTGGTAGTCGCGGAGCAGCTCCTCGGCGTCGGTGACGGTGATGTCACCGCGACCGATGAGCTCCTCGGTGTAGAGCTTGCGGACGCTGCGCTTGGTGTCGATGATCGCGTACATCAGCGGGTTGGTCATCGACGGGTCGTCGCCCTCGTTGTGCCCGCGTCGCCGGTAGCAGACCAGGTCGATCACGACGTCCTTGTTGAAGGCCTGCCGGTACTCGAAGGCGAGCCGGGCGACCCGGACCACCGCCTCCGGGTCGTCGCCGTTGACGTGGAAGATCGGTGCCTGGATCATCCGGGCTACATCGGTGCAGTACAGCGACGAGCGGCTGTACTCCGGTGCGGTGGTGAAGCCGACCTGGTTGTTGACCACGACGTGCACCGACCCGCCGGTGCGGTAGCCGCGCAGCTGGGACAGGTTGAGCGTTTCGGCGACCACGCCCTGGCCGGCGAACGCGGCGTCGCCGTGCACCAGCAGCGGTAGGACGGTGTAGCCCTCCAGTTTGAGGTCGATACGGTCCTGCTTGGCCCGCACGATTCCCTCCAGCACCGGGTCGACCGCCTCCAGGTGCGACGGGTTGGCGGTCACCGAGACGGTGATGCCGTGCTCGCCGTCGGGGGTGGTGAACTTGCCGACCTGGCCGAGGTGGTACTTGACGTCCCCGGAGCCCTGGGTGGACTTCGGGTCGAGGTGCCCCTCGAACTCGGAGAAGATCTTCTCGTACGGCTTGCCGACGATGTTGGCCAGCACGTTGAGCCGACCCCGGTGGGCCATGCCGATGACGACCTCGTCCAGGTCGGCCCGGGCCGACGACTGCAGGATCTCGTCCAGCAGCGGGATCAGCGACTCGCCGCCTTCCAACGAGAACCGCTTCTGGCCGACGTACTTGGTCTGCAGGAAGGTCTCGAAGGCCTCGGCGGCGTTGAGCCGGTTGAGGACGTGCTTCTGCTCACCGGCGTCGGGCTTTTCGTAGCCGCGTTCGATGCGTTCCTGGATCCAGCGGCGCTCCTCGGGATCCTGGATGTGCATGTACTCGATGCCGATCCGGCGGCAGTACGAGTCGCGCAGCACCCCGAGGATCTGCCGCAGCTTCATCCGTTGCTGCCCGGCGAAGCCGTCCACCGGGAAGGTGCGGTCCAGGTCCCACAGGGTCAGGCCGTGTTGCAGCACGTCCAGGTCCGGGTGCTTGCGGATCTTGAACTCGAGTGGGTCGGTGTCGGCCATCAGATGCCCGCGCACCCGGTAGGCGTGGATCAGCTCGGTGACCCGGGCTGTCTTGTTGATCTGTCCTTCGGAGCTGACCGCCACGTCGCGCATCCAGCGCACCGGCTCGTACGGGATCCGCAGCGAGGTGAAGATCTGGTCGTAGAAGCCGTGCTCGCCGAGGATCAGCTCGTGCATCGCCTTGAGGAACTCGCCGGACTGCGCACCCTGGATGATCCGGTGGTCGTAGGTGCTGGTCAGCGTGATGATCTTGCTGACGGCCAGGTCGGCGAGGGTCTCGGAGGACATTCCGGCGTACGGCGCCGGGTACTCCATGGCACCGACGCCGATGATCGTGCCCTGGCCGGTCATCAGCCGGGGCTGCGAGTGCACGGTGCCGATCCCGCCGGGGTTGGTCAGCGAGATCGTCGTGCCGCCGTAGTCCTCCATGGTCAGCTCGTTGCGTCGGGCGCGGCGGACCACGTCCTCGTACGCCTGCCAGAACTGCCGGAAGTCCATCTGCTCGCAGGCCTTGATCGAAGGCACGACGAGGGTCCGCGAACCGTCCGGCTTGGCCAGGTCGATGGCGATGCCGAGGTTGACGTGCTCCGGCGCGACCATGTGCGGCTTGCCGTCGATCTCAGCGAACGAGTTGTTCATCTCGGGCCGCTCGGCCAGCGCCCGGACCAGCGCGTACCCGATCAGGTGGGTGAAGCTGACCTTGCCGCCACGGCCCCGGGCCAGGTGGTTGTTGATCACGATGCGGTTGTCGACCAGCAGCTTGGCTGGAACGGCACGCACGCTGGTCGCGGTCGGCACCGCGAGTGAGGCGTCCATGTTCTGCACGATCCGTGCGGCGACCCCGCGCAGCGGAGTCTGCCGAGCGCCGCCGCCGCCGGTGGCGGTGCCGGTGCCGGAACTGCCGCCGGCCGACTTGGCCGCGGCGGGCTTCGCCGCCGCCTTCGGTGGCGCCTTGCTCGCTGCGGATCCGGCTCGGGCGGGGCTGCTCCTGACCGCGCCCGCGGTGCTGCGTCCAGCCGCCTGACCGGTGGTGGCCGGCTCGGCCGGGGCCGCGGTGGACCGGGTGGCGGCCGGACCGCGGCGCGTCGTGCTGCCGGCGGCCGCGGCCGCCGGCAGCACGACCGAGCGGTCGGCGGCGGGGGCGTCGGTGCCGGCCCGGGCCGCCGACTCGGTGGCGGTCGTGGCGGTCGCCTCCGCCGGCGACGCCCGCTGCTCGCGGCTGTAGTCGGCGAAGAAGTCGTGCCAAGCCGGATCTACGCTGCCGGGATCGGTGAGATACTTCTGATACATCTCATCGACGATCCACTCGTTCGGGCCGAAACCCGCCAGCGGGTTGTCCTGCGAGGTCTGCTGGGTCGACACGGCCGGAGATCGCCTCTTTCACGCGGGTCGGTTTGTCACGCGGTCGCTGGTGTCACGCGGATCGCTCCGTCATCCAGGGACGCCACCAGGGTGGTAGCGCCGGTCGACGACGGCTTCCAGGCTACGCCGTGCGTCGCCGGCCGGCATTGTCGCATGCGGCCCGTGTCACTTTTCACAACGACCGGCCCAGCTGCCCCGGCCGGTACGCCACGCGTGGCGTACCGGCCGGGGCAGCTGCCCGCCGGAGGGGTCCGGCGGACCCGTCAGGAGATGTCCCGGCGCCGGGTGATCACCGTGCCGATGACGCCGGTCACCAGTGCGTAGCCGATCAGGATCAGCGCCCCGGCCCACCGGGGCGGGCTGCCCGGCAGGTCCACCCCGGTCACCATCAGCTGCGACGCCAGTGACGGCACCAGCAGTTGCAGGTCGTTGATCCAGTCGCCGAACTGGCCCGCCAGGATGCCCAGGATGAGCGCCGCCCCGATGTATCCGCCCAGGTACAGCAGGATCGCCGAGACGGTGGCACCGAGCTGGCTGCGGATCAGCACCCCGAATCCGACGCCGAAGATCGCCCAGAGCAGGTACGCCAGCCCGTTGAGTCCGATCGCCTCCCAGACGCCCCAGGCGCCGAATCCGGTCCCGACGTCGAACCAGGCAAGGATCAGTGCGCCGCTGATCAGGTTCAGCACGGTGGTGACCAGCCAGAAGATCGCGCCGAGCAGCACCGCGGCGGCCAACTTCGCGACGATCACCTCGGTACGCCGTGGGGTGGTCAGGAAGGTGGTCGTCGCGGTCTGGTGGAAGTACTCGTTGGTGACCACGATCACGCCGAGCAGCATCACGATCAGCAGTCCGAAGAACTGACCGTTGGTGTACAGGTTGGCGGCCAGTGCCGTGTCGCCACTGAGAGCCGCCAGCGTGTCGGCGCTGTCCGCCGGCACCCCGTCGCGGTTGGCGGGATCGGCCAGGAAGCTGGTCTGAACCGAGTTGACCAGCAGGGTGAGGCCCCACAACGGCAGGTAGATCAGTGCGAACAGCCACCACGTGCTGGTCGTGCCGATCTTGAGGAGTTCGCTGCGTACCAGGTTCATCGGATCGTCGCCTTCCCGCTGGTCAGTTCCAGGAAGACCCGTTCCAGGTCGGGTCGCTCGGTCGACAGCTCGTGCAACTCCACCGCCTCGGCCAGCGCGGTCTGTCCGACCACCGGCGCCTCGACGCCGGTGACCAGCAGCGCCCCGTCCGGGGCAGGCGTCACGGTGGCGCCCACCTTGGCCAACGCGGGCGTCAACCGGTCGCCGTGCGGCGTACGCACCCGGACCGCCCCGGCGCCGGCCATCGACGCCATCACCTCGGCGACCGGGCCGTGCCGGACCAGCCGCCCGGCGGCGATGATCACCACGTCGTCGGCGAGCAACTGCATCTCACCGAGCAGGTGGCTGGAGACCAGCACGGTGCGGCCCTGCGCGGCGAACGACTTGAGCAGATCCCGCATCCAGCGGATCCCCTCCGGATCCAGGCCGTTGGCCGGCTCGTCGAGGATCAGCACCTTTGGATCGCCGAGCATCGCCGCGGCGATGCCCAACCGCTGGCGCATACCCAGCGAGTAGCCCTTGAACTTGCGCTTCGCCGCCGGTGCCAGCCCGACCAGGTCCAGCGCCTGCTGCGCGCGTTCGGCGGGAAAGCCGGCCGCCGCGCAGATCACCCGCAGATGGTTGATGCCGGACCGACCCTTGTGCGCGCTGGACGCCTCGAGGACCGCGCCGACGTGCCGCAACGGTTCGGTCAGATCGGCGTACCGCTGACCGTCGACGGTCGCGTGCCCGCCGGACGGCGCGACCAGGTTCAGCACCATCCGCAGTGTCGTGGTCTTGCCCGCGCCGTTGGGCCCGAGGAAACCGGTCACCCGACCGGGCTCGACGGCGAACGACAGGTTGTCGACCGCGGTGACATTGCGGTATCGCTTCGTCAGTCCGGAGACGACGATGCGTCCGTCCGACATGTGGCTCCCTTCATCGTGACGCCGCCCGGCACCGTGACCCGGCGTCGGCGTCGGCGTCGCCCCGCGTCACGGGTCCGCGGGGCAAGGTCAAACCGGCTTGTCCCGCGTCGGGTTCGCGATCGCGATCCAGGTCGCCCGCGCCGCCGCCATCAACCGGCCGTACGGGTCGTACAGTGCCGTGCGTACCTCGGCCTTTCGGCCGCTCGTCGTGACCAGTTCCCCGACCACCACGCCGTGCTGGTCCGGCGTCGGCAGCGCGAGCACCGCGGCGGTCATCCGGCCGAGCAGGTACGGACGCCCCGGTGCCAGCACCGCCCAGCCGCCGGGACAGTCCAGCGCCGCCCAGACCGTCGCCACGGTGCTGTCGGCCGGGGGCACGAACGGCGCGGCGGTGCGGCCGGCACCACCTTGGGTCGGCCCGCTGGAGACCGGCCCGGGGAAGATCCGCAGCCCGTCGGGGTGCGCCGGCCCGCAGACGTAGCAGCCCGGGAACGGATGCTCGACCAGACCGGGGTACGCGGCCGCGGCCGCTTCGGCCTCGGCCGGGCGCACCGGCGCCGGGACCGGCCAGTCGGCCAGGTCCGGCCCGGCCACCGCGACGGCCTCGGCGACCGGGCCGCCCGCCGCGTCCGCCGGGCCGTCGATCTCGACTCGTACCTCGCCGGGGGCGGACCGCACCACCCGCAGCGGGGTCTCCAGCGGCGGCGGCCGGCGCAGCGTCACCGTGACCGCCCGGTTCGCGACCACCGTACGCGGATCGGCGTCGAGCAGTGCCTGGGCGAACAGACCGGCGGCGTAGCCGCCGTTGGCGGAGCCGGCCGGCCCGTTGAACCGGGCGGGGATGATCACCGGCCCATCCTCGCAGCCCGTGGCAACCGGCGTTCACCGGATCGACACCGCTGCCATCCGCAGCCGACACACCGGCGGTTCCGGCAACCCTTACACACATCTCATGGCCGTGTTGCTGACCGCCGCCGCACCCGTTCGCACCAGCGAGTACACCGTCTCCGTCGCCGAGAACGCCGACCAGGTCGCCGCCGCGCAACGGCTGCGGCACCAGGTGTTCACCGCCGAGTTCGGCACCTGCCCAGCTGGTGCCCGCCCGCCCGGCTCCGCCCACCCACCCCGTTCCGACCCGCCCGGTGCCCGCCCGCTTGGCGGGCCAGCCCAGCGCGACGTCGACGAGTTCGACGACCACTGCGACCACCTCGTGGTCGAACACACCCGTACCGGTGCCGTGGTCGGTACCTACCGCCTGCTGTCGCCGGCCCGAGCCGCCCGGCTCGGCCGTCGCTACGCCGACACCGAGTTCGACACCCGGTCACTGCACCTGCTCGCCGACCACCTGGTCGAAGCCGGCCGGTCCTGCGTACACCCGGACCACCGGGGTGGCGCGGTGATCAACCTGATCTGGGCCGGCATCGCCCGCTACCTGCAGGCGCGCAACCTGCGTTGGCTGGGCGGCTGCGCCTCGGTGCCGCTGCACGACGGCGGCGTGGCCGCGCACGAGGTGTGGCGCGAGGTCCGCGACACCCACCTGTCGCCGCCGCTGCTGCGGGTCCGGCCCCGCCGACCCTGGCTGGCCGAGCCGTCCGCGACGAGGACCAGCGACCACCAGTGGGCGTCAACGGGCCGGCGGCGCGCCGCCATGCCCCCACTGCTGCGCGGCTACCTGCGGCTCGGCGCCTGGGTGTGCGGCGAACCCGCGTACGACCCGGACTTCGCCGTCGCCGACCTGTACGTCCTGCTGTCGTTGGACCGGATCGACCCCCGCTACCTGCGGCACTTCCTGGAGTTGCGATGACGACGTACCCGGGCGGCCACGGCACGTTCTGGCGCCCCCGTTCCGGCTGCGGGACCGGCTGCCTGCCGCTGCCGGAGACCGTGCCTGACGCCGGCCGGCTGCGGCGGGTGGTCCGGCTCGCCGGTCTGCTCGGCATGCTGCTGAGCGGCGTACTCCTGCTGGTGATGCTGCCGGCGCTGCCCCGGCGGCTGCGGCCGTACGCCGGCCGTGGCTGGGCGCGCGGGCTGCTGCGGGCGCTCGGCGTACGGCTGCGACTGGTCGGTGTGCTGCCCCGGCGGGCGGCACTGCTGGCCGCCAACCATGTCTCCTGGCTGGACACGCTGGCCATTCTCGCCGTGACGCCGGCCCGGATGCTCGCCAAACGGGAGGTGGGTGGCTGGCCGGTGATCGGGGCACTGGCCCGGGTCGGCGGCACCCTGTTCATCGATCGTGACCGGCCACGTACCCTGCCCGCGACAGTCGCCGATGTCGCCGCCGCGCTGCGCGCCGGTGACCAGGTCGCGGTCTTCCCGCAGGCGACCACGAGCTGCGGCACCACCGGCCGGAGCTCGGTCGCCGGTCGGTGCAGTTCCGGAGCCGCCCGGCCGGTGCCGTTTCGTCCGGCGCTGTTCCAGGCCGCGATCGACGCCGGGGTGCCGGTCGTGCCGGTCGCGCTGACGTACCAGTTCGTGCGCCCGGCACCGGCGGTCGAGCCGCCACCGGCCGCTGTCGATCCTGTCCTGACCAGCATCGCGGCGTTCATCGGCGACGAGTCGTTGTGGCCATCGGTACGGCGGGTGCTCGGGCTGCGTGACCTGGTCGTGACGGTCGATGCCGGCCGACCGCTGCGGCCGGCCGAGGTTCCGTACCGGCGTGGTCTCGCCCGGCTCGCCGACCGCGACCCCGGGCCGGTCCGTTCGGCGCTCGACCTGGCCGGCTGAACACGTCGGTCCGGACTCCGTCGGTGGCTGCGCGGACCCGGTAGTCAAAGGCGACTCCCAGGTGATTGTCAGCGGCTCCCCAGGCGGACCCCAGCCCGATCGGGGATAGTACGGCTATGACCGCATCGCAGACCGAGGCGAAGTTGCTGGTAGTCGAGGACGACCCGAACATCCTCGAGCTGCTCTCCGCCAGTCTGCGCTTCGCCGGGTTCGACGTCGCCACCGCGACCAGCGGCAGCGCCGCGCTGAACGCCGCCCGCGAGCGCCGCCCCGACCTGGTGGTGCTCGACGTGATGCTGCCCGACCTGGACGGCTTCGAGGTGATCCGGATGATGCGGGAGGCCGGCACCCGGACGCCGGTGGTCTTCCTCACCGCCCGGGACGCGACCGACGACAAGATCCGTGGCCTGACCCTCGGCGGCGACGACTACGTCACCAAGCCCTTCTCGTTGGAGGAGCTGACCGCCCGGATCCGGGCGGTGCTGCGGCGCACCAGCAACGGCAACCAGGTCACCGCCCGGCTGACCTTCGCCGACCTGGAACTCGACGAGGAGACGCACGAGGTCTACCGGGCCGGCAAGCGGGTGCAGCTGTCGCCGACCGAGTTCAAGCTGCTGCGCTACCTGATGCTCAACGCCAACCGGGTGCTGTCCAAGGCGCAGATTCTCGACCACGTCTGGAACTACGACTTCCGGGGCGACGACAACATTGTCGAGTCCTACATCTCCTACCTGCGGCGCAAGGTCGACAACACCCAGCCCCGGCTGATCCACACGCTGCGCGGCGTCGGCTACGTCCTGCGCAAACCGGCGGCGTGAACCCGCCGCCGCCGATGCTGGGCTGGCTGCGTGGCGTACCGCTGCGGGTGAAGCTGGTCGCGTCGGTGCTCGGCCTGGTGATCACCGCGTTGCTGGTGATCGGCGTCAGCACCGCGGTCTTCCTGCGCAGCTACCTGGTCGACCAGATCGACACTGATCTGCGCGGCTATGTCGGATACCTGCGCGAGAAGGTCAACCGGGCGCAGAGCCTGCCGGAGTGGCAGCAGCCCAGATCGGTGCAGGCTGACCTGCCCACCGAGTTTCTGGTGGTCCTCTGCGACGAGGACGGGCTGGTCAGTGGGCCCTACTACGACGAGGAGCGGATTCCCGCCAGTGACCTGCCGCGCTGGCCGACCGACCGGGCCGGGTTCGACGAACTGAGCGGCGAGCCGTTCGACGTGTACGCCCGTGACGGCAGGACCCGCTGGCGGATGCTCTACGCGTCGCTGCCGACCGGGCACATCATCGCGGTCGGGCAGAGCCTGGCGGACGTGGACCTGGCCGTCAGCCGGCTGGTCTGGATCGACATCCTGGTCGGGTTCGGGGTGGTCGCCCTGCTCGCCCTGGCCGGGGCGGCGATCGTGCGGACCAACCTGAAGCCGCTGGTCGAGATCGAGCAGACCGCCTCGGCGATCGCCGCCGGTGACCTGAGCCGCCGGGTGCCCGACCCGGAGCCCGGTACGCGTGTCCCGCAGACCGAACTGGGCCGGCTGTCCCGGACCCTCAACGCGATGCTGACCCAGATCGAGGCGGCCTTCACCGCCCGGGCGAGTTCGGAGTGGGCGGCCCGGATGGCCGAGGGTGCCGCGCGGGAAGCGGCGGTCGCCGCCCAGTACTCCGAAGCTCGGGCCCGCCGCTCGGAGGAACGGATGCGCCAGTTCGTCGCAGACGCGTCGCACGAACTGCGTACCCCGTTGACCACGATCCGGGGCTTCGCCGAGCTGTACCGGCAGGGCGCGGCGGCCGCGTCCGCGCAGGACGCCGCCCGGCTGGTCCGCCGGATCGAGGACGAGGCGGCCCGGATGGGCCTGCTCGTCGAAGACCTGCTGCTGCTGGCGCGGCTGGACCGGGAACGTCCGCTCGACCTGGCCCCGGTCGAGTTGCCGGTGCTGGCCAGCGACGCGGTGCACGCCGCACGGGCGGTGGACCCGCAACGGCGCGTCGAACTGGACATCGGCCCGGGTGCCGGCACGCTGATGGTGCTCGGCGACGACGCCCGGCTGCGCCAGGTGATCGGCAACCTGATGACCAACGCGATCAACCACACCTCCGTCGACGCCACGGTCACAGTGCGGCTGCGCGCCGACGAGCCCGGGTACGCGACCGTCGAGGTGGCCGACGACGGCCCCGGACTCACTCCGGAGCAGTCCGAGCGGGTCTTCGAGCGGTTCTACCGGGCCGATGCCGCCCGGACCCGCAGCATCGAGCGACCGGCGGGCACCGGGCTGGGGTTGGCGATCGTGGCCGCTCTGGTCGCCGCACACCAGGGCACCGTCGAGGTGGAGAGCACTCCGGGCGAGGGCGCCACGTTCCGGGTCCGGCTGCCGGTGACGGAGGGCAAAGCGATCGATGATGACGAATAATTATTTTCAGCTAATCCTCAGCAGGAAAGCAGGTCAATCGAAGTGCGGGCGGGCAAGCTGAGAACATGAGCGAGCACGAGACCACGCCGCCAGCGGAGCCGTCGGACAAGGCTCAATCGTCGGCCAGCCCCTGGCAGGCGCCGGCCGCGCCGGGAAACGCCGGTGCCGCCGCCGAGCGTCCGTCCAGCGACTGGACGCCGACGAACCAGCCGTACGCCGGCCAACAGCCGGGTCAGTCGCCAACCACTCCGGCCACTCCGGCCACTCCGGCCACTCCGGCCACTCCGGCCACTCCGGCCACTCCGGCCACGCCGGCCACGCCGGCCACTCCGCGCGAGCCGGCCGAGCCGGCGGGGACCGGGTCCGCGACCTTGCCGACAGACGAGTCACCGGCCTCCGTGGCGCCGGCCTCCGTAGCGCCGGTCACCGCACCGCCGGCTGCCGGACCGCCGTCGACCGCCGCGGCACCGACCAGCGCCGTGCTGCAGGCCGGCCCGTACGCCCCCGGCCACGCCCAGGTCCCGTACGGGCAGCAGTGGAGCTACGGCCACTCGTACAGCGGCCACGGGTACCCGCAGGCCGGCACCAACTGGTCCCCGCCGCCCGGCGCGGCGGCCGAGGCGGCAGCCCAGCGCAAACCCAACCGGGTCGGGCGCATCGTCGCCGGCTCGGCTGTCGTCCTCGCGCTGATGCTCGGCTCCGGTGCGGTCGGCGGCGCGGTGGTGGCCGCCTTCGACGGCACGGCATCGCCGACGGTGCAGACCGGCAGCAGCGGCGGGGCCGCCGCCCCGATCGTCGACCGATCCTCGCTGGCCGAGATCGCCGACGCCGTCCAGGACAGCGTCGTGTCGATCTCCACCGGCTCCGGTGAGGGCTCGGGTGTGGTGCTCAACGCCGAAGGTTTCATCCTGACCAACAACCACGTCGTGGAGTCCGCCCGAGGCGGCGCGGTCGGCGTCGTCTTCGCCGACGGCAGCAGTGCACAGGGCAACGTGATCGGCACCGACGCGCGCACCGACCTGGCCGTGGTCAAGGTCGACGAGGCGGTCGAGCTGTCCCCGGCGACGTTCGGTGACAGCGCCGCGATGCGGGTCGGTGACACGGTGCTCGCCCTCGGTAGCCCGCTCGGCCTGCAGGGCTCGGTCACCGCCGGCATCATCAGCGCCCAGGACCGCACCATCCAGGTCGGTGGCAGCCAGCAGCCGAATCCGTTCGGCGGCGGCCAGGCCGGCGTCAGTTCGATGTCCGGGCTGCTGCAGACCGACGCCCCGATCAACCCGGGCAACTCCGGCGGTGCCCTGGTGAACACCAACGGCGAGGTGATCGGCATCAACACCGCGATCGCCACGTCAGGGCAGGGCGAGGGAAACATCGGCGTGGGCTTCGCGATCCCCAGCGACAAGGCCAAGGACGTCGCCGAGGCGCTGATGGCCGGCGAGGAGGTCAGCCACCCGTACCTCGGGGTCAACGTGACCGCGGCCGACGACGGCGGTGCGATGATCGCGGCGGTCCAGGAGGACAGCCCGGCGGACCGGGCCGGACTCGCCCAGGGTGACGTCGTCACCGAGATCGGCGGGACGCCGGTTAACGACTCGGACGACCTCGTCGCGGCGGTCCAGGCCGGCAAGGTCGGCGACCAGGTCGAGATCACCTACCGGCGGGACGGCGAGCAGCGCACCGCCACCGCGACCCTTGCCGAAGCCCCCTGACGCGGGCGGCGCGACACCACCGGCCGGGGCGTGACGAACAGAACAGCTTCCTTCCCTGAAAAGGAGCGGCGGGTGGTGTGACCAAGGGGGTTGGTCACACCACCCGCCGCTCGCTAGGTTCGGCGACCATGCGTACCGAAACGTTCATCGACCGGTTCACGGTCGCCGCACCACCGCGGCGGGTCTATGACCACCTGGCCGAGCCGGCGAACCACATCGGTCTTTCGCCGCTGATCGTCGCGGTCCGCGACATCGAACGCGAGACCGACGCCGCCGGCCGCGAGGTGCTGCGCTACGTCGCCGTGGAACGTTTCCGCTTCGGAGGCCTACTGCGCTACGACAACGTCCTGCACGTTCGGCAGACCAACACCGAGCCGAGCCGTCAGCTGGTGATGGAGGTCCGTAGCCCGGCCCGGGTCTCGGTCCGGTTCGTGATGGAGATCGAGTCAACCGCGCTGGCAATGGAGCCAGCGGTCACCGGGTCGACCGTCACCGTCACTGTCAGTCTCACCATGCCTACGATCCTGCGTTCCTTTGTGGTGCGCACGGCCAAGCGGGTGCAACTGGTTCGAGCCCGTACCCTGGCCGAAAGGATGAGCGGCTGACCCCGGCGTAGTCGATCGACGGGACTTCTTCGGCAGGAAATGCTGTTCGGGAGCGGTCCAGCAGTCGCGTGCGGTCGACCAGGCGGTCTAACCTGCAGCCGCGAACAAACGCGGAGGAGCAGGCAGTGACGGTCGTCGAGACCAGGATGAGCGTGTGGGAGGCCCTGGCTGGGCGGGCGCCCGGCCAGCCGGTCGGCCCGGCCGACGCCGGACTGTGGGGCGCCGTCGTCGAGCGGCTCAACCCGGCCCGCGCCCGACCGGTACTGCGCGCCGGCATCGAGTACGTCGAACTCGTCTCGGTCCGTGGCCAGCCGTACGTGATGCTGCGTTCCCCGGACGACCGTGGCGGTGCCTGCTACCTGCGGCTGACCCCGCAGGAGTGGCAGCTCGCCCAACTGATGGACGGCAGCCGTACGGTGGCCCGCCTGGTCGCCGAGTTCGCCCGGATCGCCGGCCGGCTCGCCCCCGACCAGGTCACCCGGGTGGTCGCCGACCTGGCCGGCAACCGGATGCTCGCCGAGCTGCCGGTGGACGTGTTTCGTCCGCTGGACCGGGTGCACCGCCGGCCGTGGCCGGTTCGCCTCGGCCGTACCCTGCTGGCCGTCGCGCAGGGTCGGCGTACCGTGCTGGCCAACGTCGATCCGCTGATCGGAGCCCTCTACCGGGGCGGCGGCCGGTTCCTGTTCACGCGCGTCGCCGCGGCCCTGCTGGCGGTCCTCGGGCTCGCCGGCTTCGCCGCCTTCTGCTGGACGTGGTGGCGCGGCGAGCAGTCGGTCTTCCTCACCAACGGGTCGTACGTCGCCGGCGCGGCGGTGCTGCTCGGTCTCAATGTCGTCGCCCTCGCCTGCCACGAACTCGGCCACGCGCTGGCCACCAGGCACGCCGGCCGCCGGGTGCCGGCCGCCGGCTTCCTGGTCTACTTCGGCATCCCGTCGGTGTTCGTCGACACCACCGACGTGTGGATGGCCGGTCGTCGATCCCGGCTGATCACCACCGCCGCCGGCCCCGCCGCCGGACTCGTGCTCGCCGGCATCGCCGGCATCGTCGGACTGCTCTTTCCGGCCGCCGCGCCCTGGACGTTCAAACTCGCCTTCGCCTGGTATCTCAACGCGCTGTTCAACCTGAACCCGTTTCTCGCCCTCGACGGCTACTACCTGCTGATGGACTGGCTGGAGATCCCCAACCTGCGGGCCCGCGGGCTGGCGTACGTCACCGGTCGGCTGCGGCGACGCGGGCCGCGCTGGGCGGCGCTGGACCGGGAAGGTCGGCTGGTTGCCCTCTACGGCATGCTCGCCGTGCTCTGGGTGGTCATCGCGGTGAACCTGTTCTGGCGGATCTGGACCGACCGGGTGGCCGGGCTCGTCACGGGCCTGTGGCGATCCGGCTGGCCGGCCCGGCTGCTGCTGGCGGCGGTGGTCGCCGCGCTGGCGGCGCCACTGGTGTACCTGGCCCTGGGCTGGCTGGCCCGGCGCTGGCGGCGGCTGCGGGCCCGGCTTGCGCAGCGCCGACACGCCTCGGACACGCCCCGCCGGTTGGACGCGTTGCGCGGCAGTGCGCTGCGGACCCTGCCGGTCAGCGCACTCAACCGGCTCGCCGCGCAGGCCAGTTGGGTGCACCCACGAACCGGTGAGCAACTCGTGACTGCCGGCGGTGCCCAACCGGCCGTCTTCGTGGTCGTCGACGGGGCGGTGGAGGGCCGGGCGCCCGGTGACCCGGCCGGCACCGTACGGCAGCGACTCGGCCCTGGCGGGCTCGTCGGCCTGGCCAGCGCGCTGACCGGTACGCCAGCCGCACTCACCTGGCACACCGCCGGCACCACCCTGCTCGCGTTGCCGCCGGCCGCGGTCGCCACCGTCGTCGGCCCGCTACCCGGCCCGCCGCCGGCCGACCGCATCGCGGCCGAGTCGCTGCTCGCCGAGACACCGGCGCTGTCCGGGCTCACCCCGGAGGACCGCCTCGGCCTGCTGTCCCGGGCCAGGCAGGTGTCGCTGCCGCCGGGTTCGCCGGTCCGGTTGTCCGGCCCGTACGACGCGGTGGTGCTCGAATCGGGGGTCATCTCCCTGATGGACGGCACCGAGCTGCGTCGCGGCACGATGATCGGGCCGGTCGGTGCCGAGCCACCGGACGTCGTCGCCACCACCCGTACGCCGGTCCGACTGTGGCAGTTGCCGGCGGTCGCCGGGCTGCCGATGCTGCTCGGCGCGGCACCTTCGCAGGTGGCCGCCGACGATGCGGCCGCTGTCCGGGGCGGCCCCCCGGCGAGCGGGGCACACCCGCCGGCCGACTACCCGCCGCTGGCTGCCCCGCCCGGCCCGCCGCCGCTGGGCGTCGACGATCAGGTCGATCGCCGGTTCGAACGTCGACTCTGGTGGCTGGTACTGCTTCTGCTGCTGTTCGCGCTGCTGATCACCGGTGGCAATCTGATGCCCGGGCCGGCCTGGGCGGAGATGCCCGCCGACCGGGCGTTGCTGCGCGCCGAGCGCGGCACCGTCGAGGTGCGCACGGCCGAGGGCAGGACTGTCCTGTTGCGCGACGGCGGGGCCGCGTACGTCGCCGACGGGGATCGGATCGAGGTACGCGACCGCTCCACCGGCGAGCTGGTGTTCCGGGGCGGGGCGGCGAGCGTGCTGTGTGCCGGCTCGCAGACCCAGATCGGAACGTTGTGGAGCAGCGGTGCCCGGCCCGTGACGCCCAGCGGTGAACTGCTGCTGGACCGGGGCCGGATCCTCGCCGACACGGCCAGCACCTCCGGCGCGTTCCGACCACTGGCGTTGACGGTCGGCAGCGACAGCGCGGTGCTGGCCAACCGGGGCGAGGCCTGGTTCGCGGTCAACTCCGGGTCGGTCCGGGTGTCGACCGGCGAGGTACGCCGCAACGGGACGACCCAGCGGGCCACCGGGGAACAGCTCGGCTGCGGCGACGGGTACGCGGTGACGCCGCCCGGCGGCACGCCGAGCGCTCCGGTGCCGGAGGAGACCCTGCCGGAGTCGCCGACGGTACAGAGCCCGTCGCCGGACCTGTCGGCCACCCAGCAGCCGGTGCCGACTCCGCTGCCCGACCCGAGCGTCAGCCAGCTGCCGGTGCCCGGCCTGATCCCCACCCCGCCGGCGCCGAGCCCCACGCCCCGCCCGACGGCACCACCGGTGAGCCCCGACCCGCCGACCACCCCGCCAACGCCAACCACCCCGCCACCGACGAGCGAGCCGCCGCCTACCACCACACCGCCGCTCCTGGAGATCTTCTGGGCGGAGCAGCCCGGCGGCGAGATCGGCCAGGACCGCGGTGAGGGGGAACCCTGCGGCGGCGCGAACTCGACCGTCGCGTCGGCCGCCGTGACCGTTAAGGGCGACATTAAGGGAGTCTCGATTCGGCTGTTCTGGAGCGGGTTTGCCGAGGGCAGCGTCCCGATGAGCCCGGACGGGGATACCTTCTACGGCGCGGTCGGGCCGGTGCAGTACAACTCCAAACCGAACGAGGGTGGGTCCCTCACGGTCCGGGCGGTGGCCACCGACAGCAACGGGCGCACGAGCGCCGCGCTGCAATCAACCGTCCGGGTAGTCGGCTGTGAGGCCACTGGCCCCGCGACGAACATCAGCTGAGTGGAGATTTAGGGTGCTTTGTTGGTTCTGCCCGAAGTCGGCGCGGGGTGCCTGCCGCTTCTGCGGCCGAGGCTTGTGCGAGGACCATGCCCGGTTCGGCCCGTACCTGTTGGAGGTACACCGGTCCGAGCAGCGCGGGCGGGCCGAGGGCCTGGTGGTCGAGGATGCCCTGCAGTGCGGCACCTGCCGGCCCCGGCCGCAGCCCGTACCCATGCCGGAGCTGGACTGACGGCGGCGGCCGTGCGTCCGGTACGGCACCGCCCAGGCCGGTTGGCCGGCCGGACTACCCTGGGCCGACATCGACGAGGGGAGCGGCGATGAGTGACTTCGACACGGTTCTCGAACGCCTGCTGACCGATCCGGCGTTCGCGTCCGCGCTCGCCTCCGACCCCGGGGCGGCGCTCGCCGGCTATCAGCTCACCGCCGACGAGGTGGCGCTGCTGGGCACTCAGCTGGGCGGCGGCGAGGACGCCACTGGTACAGCCGCAGTGGAGACGCGCGCCAACCAGTCCAGCGCGTTCGGGCTGTTCAGCCCGCTCGGCGGCATGCTGGACGGGATCGGTGACCTGGGTGCGGTCAGCGGGTTCGGCCCGGCTGGTGCTGATTCCAGTGGGTTCGGCGCAGCTGATGCTGACTCGAGTGGGTTCGGCGCAGCTGATACTGGTTCGAGTGGGTTCGGCCCGGCCGGCGCGATGCCGGTCGATCCGGGCTCGGGCGGGAGCGTCCTCGGCGGATACGGTGCGCAGATCGGCGACCTGCTGCAGCCGGGTGACGCGGCGGCACCACCGTCGGAACCCGCAGCCGGCTTCGGCCCGGCGGGGCCGCCCGCCGAGCCGGCAGTGCCGGAGGGCTACCAGACCCGGGTCGACGTCGACGGCGACGGCGAGTGGGATCAGCACATCGTGCGCGGGCGGGCGGACGGCGGCGTGGACATCCTGGTGGACCACGACGGCGACGGCCGGGTCGACTTCGTGGGCCGCGACGACGACGCCGACGGACTGGTGGAGTCGGCGGCGTACGACACCGACGGTGACGGCTTCTCCGAGCAGGTCCACTACGACGACGACGGCGACGGGTGGCTCGACCGCAGCGTCACCCACGAACCGCCGGCCGGCGGCGGAGCGATCGGCGGCAACCTGTGACATCCCGAGGAGTGGCGCTTTCCGACCGCTCACCGGCGGTGAGCTGCCGTCCGTAGATAGGGACTGGCGCCGATGCCGGTCTGCCCGGACGATAGGGGCAGGAGGTGATCGCGTGGTCGCCATCTCCACCGATCGGTTGACGAAGGTCTTCGATGACGGCACCGTGGCCGTGAACGATGTCAGCTTCGCGGTCGAACCCGGCCAGTTTCTGGTGCTGCTCGGCCCGACCGGGTGCGGCAAGTCGACCATCCTGCGGCTGGTGGCGGGGTTGGAGACACCGACCTCCGGCCATGTGCTCATCGACGGGGAGATCGTCGACAGTCTGTCGGCGCAGCGTCGCCAGGTCGCCATGGTCTTCCAGGATTACGCGTTGTACCCGCACCTGACGGTCGCGCAGAACATCGCCTTCCCGATGCGGCTGGGGCAGGGCGCGGCGGTCGAGGCGCGGATTCGTCAGGTGGCCGCCGAGCTGGGCGTCGTCGAGCACCTGCACCGGCTGCCCACAGCGCTGTCCGGCGGGCAACGGCAGCGGGTCGCGATGGCCCGGGCGATCGTCCGGGAGCCGAAGGCGTTCCTGCTCGACGAGCCGCTGGCCAATCTGGATGCCCGACTGCGGGCGGAGCTGCGGGCCGACGTCACCGGGCTGGCCCGCCGGCACGGCGTCACCACCGTCTACGTGACCCACGATCAGGCCGAGGCGTTGACCATGGCGGATCGGCTCGCGGTACTGCGTCGGGGCCGCCTGCAGCAGATCGGTCCGCCCGCCGAGGTGTACGGCGACCCGGTGAACCTCTTCGTCGCCGCCTTCCTCGGCAACCCACGGACCAGCCTGCTACAGGGGGCGGTCTACGCTGAGCCGGACCGGATCGTGATCGACCTGGGTGGACAGACGTTGGATTTGTCGGTCGACGATCCACGGCTGGCCGGGCTCGCCGGCCACCACACCGAGCGGGTGATCGTTGCGTTGCGCGCGGACGCCGTGCGGCCGGTGGCGGCGGACGGCCCGGCAGCGGGTCCGGCGGCGGGCACCCTGCGCGGTACGGTGCGCACCGTCGAAAACCTCGGCCACGAAGCGCTGGTACGCCTGGACACCGGTGCGATGCCCGCAGCACCGGCCGAGTCCCAGCTGGACCTGCCCGACCCGGACAGGCATCTGGCCGAGCTGCTCGCCGAGAATCTGCCGACCCGGCGCCACCTGCGGGACACGATCGCCCGGATCGTCCCGCAGCAGCGTCGCCCCGATCCGCCGGCGACGGCGCGGACCCGGTACGGCTTCTACCCGGTCTACGAGCCTGATCCGCAGGAGCCGGACCCCGGAACCGAGGCCGACCTGGTGGTGCGGGTGCCGGCCCAGGCGTTGCCGTTGCCGGGGGAGTCGATGACGATCGCGGTCGACCTGGACCGGCTGCTGCTGTTCGACCGGGCCGGGGCGCGGATTCGATTGGGCTGACCCCGGCTGCTCCGTCAGGTGGCCGCTCCGGCCAGCTGGTCGAGTGCGGCGTCGATCTCGTCGGCGTACGCGAAGGTGATCGCACCCTCGGTGGCGCGGATCGCCACCTTCGAGCGCAGCTGTTCGACCTCCCGATCGATGTCGGCCGTACCGTTGGCCAGTGACACCCGCAGGTTGCGGATCAGGTTCTGCAGGTCGAGCCCGGCGTCGCGGCGGATGGAGCCTTCGGCCAGCCCGACGTCGATGACCTGACCGAGCTGGGTGATCGCCTCGTTGATGGTCGGTACGACGGGAAGTGCGGTGCTCGGGGCCGGATCGGCGTCGCCGGGCGGTGGCGCCGGGTTGGTCGAGTCGCTGGACGGCTCGACCGACGCTGGCGGTGCGCTTTCGTGCGCCGGGCCGGGCGGGACCGGTGACCCGGTTGGTGGGTGGGGTTGCGCGGCCGCGAGCGTGCTGTCGGCGTCGGGGCGGCGCAGCAGCTCACCGGCGTGCACCAGGGCGAGTGTGACGACGCCGACGACGCCGGTGACGACCAGCGCGACGAGCAAGGTGGAGAGCCGGCCGGTGCTGCGACGCCGGTCGGCGGGTGAGTCGGCAGCCGCCGGTTCGGGCGCGGTGGCCGACTGCGACGCGGTGGTCGGACCGGCCTGCGGGTCGGCGGGCAGCAACTGGTCGCGCAGCGCCGCCGCCACCTGATGGGCCGTGGGCCGGCTCTGCGGTTCGCGGGACAGGCAGCGCAGGCAGATCTGCGCGACTGGCGCGGGCAACCCGGGGACCTCCAGCGGCGGGATCTCCTCGCTGAGTGCCCGGTGGAGGTCCTCCCAGGTGTCGGCGGGGTAGGGCACCCGGCCGGTGAGCGTCTCGTAGAGCAGCACCCCGAGGGAGTAGACGTCGGTGGCGGGCTGTGTGGGCCGCCCGTCGAGACGCTCCGGCGCCACGTACGCGGGGGTGCCGAAGGTCTCGCCTTCCTCGTCCTCGTCCGGCGCGCCGACCTGCGTGGCGATACCGAAGTCGAGCACCTTCGCGCCGGTCGGGGTCATCATGATGTTCGCCGTGGTGACGTCGCGGTGCACGATGCCCAGCCGGTGCGCGGCGGCGAGCGCCTCGGCGATCTGGGCGCAGATCTCCACCGCCGCCGGCCAGGGCAGCGGCCCGGCGGTCAGCCTGGCGTCGAGCTCCTCGCCGGAGAGCAGCTCCATCACGACGAACGCGGTGACGGTGCCGTCCGGGGCGACCGCCTCGCCATAATCGTGTACGGCGGTCACGTGCGGGTGGATCAGCTGGGCGGCGGAGCGGGCTTCCTCCCGTACCATGCTGCGGAACCGGGCGTCGGCGGCCAGCGACGCGGCGAGCACCTTGACCGCGACGACCCGGTCGAGGACCTCGTCACGGGCACGCCAGATGACGGACATACCGCCCGCACCGATCCGGTCGATGAGGCGGTACCTGCGGGCGAGCAGTTCGCCCGCGTGCAGTGATGACATCGTTGTCGCACCTACCTGAGGGTGGAGGTCGTATCAGGCTCCGTGAATCGGCACGTCCTGTCAACGGCACATTAACCAGGTAAACATTTGTCATTTAATCTGACATATCTTGCTTATGGTCAGACAGTCGGCTATCTCTGCTCATCGCGGTACCTCCGGAGCTCGTGCCAGGATGAAGCCATGGTCAACGGCCCGGTGGCGTTCGTGCTCGGCGGTGGCGGCGTGCTCGGCGCGGTCGAAGTCGGCATGCTCCGCGCCCTGTTCCGCTCCGGGATCGAGCCCGACGTCGTCGTCGGCACCTCGATCGGCGCCGTCAACGGGGTGCTGGTCGCCGCGGACCCTACCGAGGCGGTCACCCTGCGGCTGGTCCGGCTCTGGGCCTCCCCCGAAGCCAGCGAGGTGTACGGCGACTCGATGGCCCGCCAACTGCGCCGGTTCGCCGCCCGTACCCATCTGCACTCGCCCCGGCCGCTGCGTCGGCTGCTGGAACGCGAACTCGGTGAGGTCACCACGTTCGCCGATCTGACGGTGCCGTTCCACTGTTGCGCCGCCAGCATCGAGCGCGCCGCCGAGCACTGGTTCGACTCCGGACCGCTGGTGCCGGCGGTGCTCGCGTCGGCGGCGGTTCCCGGCCTGCTGCCACCGAGTGAGATCGACGGAGAGCACTTCATCGACGGCGGCATCGTCAACTCGATCCCGATCGGCAAGGCTGTCGAAGCGGGCGCCACCCGCATCTTCGTGCTCCAGGTCGGCCGGATCGAGCGGCCACTGAGCCCACCACGCCGCCCCTGGGAGGTGGCTCAGGTCGCGTTCGAGATCGCCCGCCGGCACCGGTTCGCCAGGGAGCTGGCGTCGCTCGGTCAGGATGTGGAGGTGCACGTGCTGCCGACCGGTGGGGGAGAGCCACGCGATGACACGCCCTGGGCGTACCGGGACATGGCCGCCATCGGCCGCCGGATCAGCCGGGCCTACACGGCGTCGCGGCGCTACCTGAAGACGAACGTGGCCGGCTGCTGATGCCGTTGCCACCCCGATGGGTACGCCGAACCCTGCTCGGCCCGGCGGTACTGCTGCTCGCCCTGGTGACGGTGACCACGTTGCCGGTGTGGATCCTCGTGGCCGCCGGCGCGTCACTGCTGGTGCCGGGCCGGCTGCGGGTGTTGCGGCTACTCTGGATCGCCGCCGTCTACCTGGCCTGGGACGCGGTGGCGTTGACCGCCCTGTTCGGACTGTGGCTCGCCTCGGGCTGCGGCTGGAAGATCCGCAGCCCGGCGTTCCAGCGTGCCCACTACGTACTGACCGGCTGGTTCCTGAGGTTCTTCTTCTGGCACGCCCGCTGGGCGCTGCGGCTGAGTATCGACGTCGTCGGCACCGACCCGGACACCGCGTTGCCGGGCCGCCCGGAGCTGGTGGTCTGTCGGCACGCCGGCCCGGGTGACTCGTTCATCCTGATCCACGGCCTGGTCAACTGGTTCTACCGGGAGCCGCGCATCGTGCTCAAGGAGACCCTGCAATGGGATCCGGCGATCGACGTGCTGCTCAACCGGCTGCCCAACCGGTTCATCGCGCCGGGTGACAAGCGCGCCGAGCCGGTCGAGACGCAGATCGCGCACCTGGCGACCGGGCTGGACGCCAACGACGCGTTCGTCATCTTCCCGGAGGGCGGCAACTTCACCCCCGGCCGGCGCAGCCGCGCCATCGACCGGCTGCACGCGCTGGGGCTGCACAGCATGGCGGCCCGCGCCGAGTCGATGCGGCACGTGCTGGCGCCCCGCCCCGGCGGGCTGCTCGCGGCACTGGACGCCGCACCGGACGCCGGGGTCATCTTCGTCGCGCACACCGGCCTGGACCGGATGCTGACCGTCGCCGACGTGTGGCGGGAGCTGCCGATGGACAAGCAGATCGTGATGCGATTCTGGTCGGTGCCTCCCGAGGAGATCCCGGCTGGCCGGGAGGAACGCATCGAATGGCTCTACGACTGGTGGGCCCGGATCGATTCGTGGATCGAGAAGAACCATTCCGGGGCCACCAAGGCGTAGGGTCGCCCCGTGGATCAAATCTCCGTTGTGACGACGGTGGTGGACGCCCGCTCGGTCGCCGAAGTGCTCGCGGCTTCCGCCGTGGCTGGGCGATTCGCCGCCTGTGCCCAGATCGGCGGGCCGTTGGCCAGCACCTACTGGTGGGACGGCCGAGTAGAGACCACCAAGGAATGGTCGGTGGAGTTCAAGACCGCCACCGACCGTAGCGATCCGTTGGTCGCCTACCTCCGCACCGCACATCCCTACGATATTCCCGAGGTCCTGGTCACCGTCATCGAAGCCGGCAACCCCGATTACGCCCGGTGGGTTTACGAACACACTCGGCCCTGATTCGTCCACCAGTTGAACTGAGTATCCGCACTCTGTCGCGCCTGCTGCTCGACCAGCGACGATGCCGGTATGAGCAGCACCGCAGCAGCCCAGTACCCCTGTCCGGCCTGTCGTGCGCCGGCCAGTCTCGCCACCGGCTGCCCCGGCTGTGCTCGGGCGCCGGACCCGCTCGCCGCCGAGGTGATCCGGCTCGACGGCGAGATCGCCGGGCTGGCCGCCCGCGCCGAGCAGGCCCGGATGGCCTGGGTGACGTTCGATGGGCAGTTGCGCGCCGCGCAGACCCGCCGGCACCAACTCGTGGTCCAACTGCAGGCGGCGGTACGGGCGAACACCGCAGCCGCCCCACGACCGGTCGTGCCGGCGTTCTCGCCAACGCCGGGGCCCCGGCCAACGCCCGGGCCAGCCGCGCAGCCGGTACGGGCCGAAGCCTCCACCCGTACCGTGCAGAACCTGTTGTTTGTCCTTGGTGGACTTCTGCTCGGCACCGCCGCGGTCGTCTTCACCGCGGTCGCCTGGGCGAGCGTCGGCGCCGCCGGCCGGGCCGCGATCCTGGCCGGGGTCACCGCCGTGCTGCTCGCCCTGCCGCCGCTGGCCAACTGGCGCGGTCTGCGCGGCACCGCCGAGACGTTCGCCGCGCTCGGACTGCTGCTGGTCCTGCTCGACGGCTACGCCGCCCGCTACGTCGACCTGTTCGACGTCGGCGACCTGCCGGCCGCCCGATACGCCGCCGCGACCTTCGCCGTCACCGGCCTGGTCGCCGCCGGCTACCACCTGCTCACCGGGCTGACCGCCGCCCGGTTCGTGGCCCTGCTCGCCGCCCAACCGGTGCTGCCGCTGCTCGCCGTCGACGTCCGCGCCGACACCGCCGGCTGGACCCTGCTGCTGCTCGGCACCGCCGCCACCACCCTGGCGATGATCGCCCTCACTCCGCGCGAGCGGCCGGCGGTGCGGATCACCGGCTGGGTACTCGTCGGGTTCACCCTGACCACCGCCGCGATCACCGCGCTCGCCGCGCTCGTCCTCCAGCAGCCACCGAACGCTGCGGCGCTGTCCGGCGTACCGCTGCTCACCGTCGCCCTGGTCGCGGTCGCCGCCGCCCGGCTCAGCGGCCGGCGGGCCCTGCTGGCGATCAGCCTGGCCGGGCTGGCGCCGACCCTCGCCCTGGCGGTGATCCGGGCCGCCGCCGAACCGGTCCCGTCGCTGACCATGTTCTTCGCGGCGCTCACCACCGTGGCGCTGGCCGCGCTCGGTGTGCTGGCCCGCCGCCAACTGCCGGACGTCGTCCGGACCGGGCCGTGGGCGGGCGCGCTGCTGGTCGCCACCGTGCTGGGCAGCGCACTGCTGACCGCCGCCCTGGCGGTCGGTGCCGCCGGAGTACGGGCCGCCCGCCCGCTGTGGCACGCCGGCCCCGGGCCGGTCGACGCCCCCGGCGACTGGCAACTGCCGTTCGCGGTGGTCGCGGTCACCGCCGCGCTGACCCTGCTGCTGCCCCGGGCCGGCCGCCCGGCCCTGCTCACCGTCGGAGCGGCGACGCTGCTGCTGACCGTGCCCGCCGCCGCACCGGTGCCGTGGTGGGCGGTCACCGCCGCCGGTCTGGTCGCCGGAGCCGCGTCGACGGTCCGGGCCGCAGGCAGCCGTGACCTCGCCGTCGCGGCGCCCAGCGGGGCCGTCGCCGTCGTGCTGACCGGCCACGCGCTGCTGGTCAGCGCCGGCCGGCCGGTGACCGCCACGATCGCCTGCGCGTTCGTGATCGCCTGCGGTCTGGCGGCCGCCGCAGTCGCCCGTCGGGTCGGCGGCCGACCCGACGCCGGCTGGTGGCACCCGGTCGTCGGCGGGACCGCGCTGGCGGTCGCGGTCGCCGGCTGGGCGGTCACCGCCGCGCTCGCCGCGTACAGCCTGGGGTTGCCGACCGGCTGGCCGGCCCGCGCCGCGCTGGCGGCCGTGACGCTGCTGCCGGTCGCGTTGCTCGCGGTCCGCCGCTGGTGGCCCGGCTATCTCTGGTACGTCGGCCCGGCGTTGGCCGCCGCCACCGTTGGCGCCATCCTCGCCCCGGCGTCCGGTGCCATCCCGTACGCGCCCGGTGAATCCGCCGGCGGGTATGCGGCCTGGGGCGCGCTGCTGCTGGCCGGCACGGCGGCCCTCGTCCCGGCCGGTGTGCTGCGGATCAGGGTCCCGGACCGGGCACTGCGCCTGGACCGGGTGTCGCTGCGCGGGCTGCGGATTCTGCTGGCCGGTGTCGCCGGGTTGCTGATCGTGCCGGCGACGGTCACGGTGTTGCCGGCGTTGTGGACGATCCTGCTGACCCCGTACCTGTGGGTCGACGCGGCCTGGACCGGCGTGCCCGCCGGCGCCGGCCTCACCCCGGCGCTGCCGCCGTCGCTGCCCGCCGCCGCCGTGGTCACCCTTGCCGTGCTGTCCGCCGCTTCGGCCGTTCTCGGCCGGCTGATCCGGCGGGTGGTGCTGGCTGCCGCGCCGGTCGCGCTACTGGGCCTGCTGGTGGCGTTGGCCGCCGGCGGCACCCCGTGGCCGGTCGTGCCGGCGCTCACCCTCGCCGCTGGGCTCGGCGGGCTCGCGGTTGCCGCCCGGACCGGGTCGGCGGCCGTCGTCGCGGTGACGCTGGCGCTGGGCGTACCGCTGACCGGTGCCGGCCTGGCCGGCCTGCTGCCGACCCGGGCCAGCACGTTGGCCGCGCTGACCGTCCTGGTGGCGGTCGCCGCCTGGATCGGTGTGACCGGCCACCGCCAACCGGTTCGGGTCGCCGGCTGGGTCGCGGCGGTGGCCGCCGGTACGGTGCTCGCGCTGACCGGGTCACGGGTCGCCGAGGCACCGGTGCGGGTCGGTGCGTTCGCCGTACTCGCCGTCGCCGCGCTGGCCCTGGCGACCGGCGTACTACTGACCACCCGGACCGCCAGTGGCGCGCGGTGGCGCGCTGAATCGATCGGGGTGGAGGTCGCCGGGCACGTCGCCGCGGTCGCCGCCGTGCTGATGACGGTCGGCTCGGCCCGCTACGCGGCGGGTATCTGCACCCTGTGGGGCGCCGTTCTCGGCACCCGGGCGCTGCTGACCACCCGGTGGACGGCACCGGTCGGCACCGGGTCGGCACCTGGCCGGCCGCTGGTGCACCGGCCGCTGGTGCACCGGCCGTGGCCGCTGGCGATCGCCGCCCTGGTCAGCGAGATCGTCGCCTGGTGGCTGCTGCTGGCCGCCACCGAGGTGTCGCTGACCGAGGCGTACACGCTGCCGGTGGCGCTGGCCGCGCTGGGTGTCGGCTGGCTGGCCCTGCGGGCCCGACCACAGCGGTCCAGCTGGATCGGGTACGGTCCCGGGCTGGCTGCCGCGCTGCTGCCGAGCCTCGGCTCGGTGCTGGTCGCCGACGGGCAACCGCTGCGGCGGCTGCTGCTCGGCACCGGGGCGGTGCTGGTGGTGCTGGCGGGTTCGGCGTACCGCCGGCAGGCGCCGGTGGTGGTCGGCGGCGTGGTCCTGGCGGTGCTGGCGCTGCGGGAGCTGGTCGCCGTGTGGGATCTCTTCCCCCGGTGGGGTTATCTCGCCGTCGGTGGGCTTGCGCTGATCACCCTCGCGGTAACCTATGAACGTCGCCGCCGCGATCTGGGCAGGCTACGTAGCGCAGTCAGCCGGATGAGTTGACCCTTCCAACCCGTCCCGCCCCTTCTCCGACGATCTTGCAGTTATCGAGAGCTTTTGACCGGAATGTCCATCGATAAGTGCAAGATCATCGAGGGTGGACGAGGTCGGCCGGACGTGGGAGGGTTATCCCCACCTCGGACCGGGGGGTAAGCACCATCACTCACAGCGACGGACGCGCGCATACTCGAAGACGTCGTAGCCAGCCAGCCCGAGGAAACGGAAACACGTATGACCGCTGCCGCTCCCACCCGCCCCGCCGCCGAGCGCCGAGGTAGTGACTTCTCCGAACTGTCCCGCCGCATCGGCCAAGCCGGGCTGCTGCAGCGGCGCCACGGCTGGTACGCCGTCCGGCTCGCCCTGACCGTCGGGGCGTACCTCGCCGGGTGGGCGGTGCTACTGGTCGGCGGCGACAGCTGGTGGCAACTGCTCACCGCGGCCGGGCTGGCGATCGCCACCACCCACATGGGGTTCCTCGGCCACGACGCTGGCCACCGGCAGATGTTCCGCACCCGCCGGGTCAGCGAGGTCACCGGGCTGATGCTGGGCAACCTGGCGATCGGGCTCAGCTACGGCTGGTGGATGGACAAACACACCCGCCATCACGCCAACCCCAACCAAGTCGACGACGACCCGGACGTCGGAGTGGGCACGTTGTCCTGGACCCCGGAGCAGACCGCCGACAAGCGTGGCCCCGCGCTCTGGCTGGTCCGCCGACAGGCGTACCTGTTCTTCCCGCTGTTGCTGCTCGAAGGGCTGGCCCTGCGGGTGGCCAGCATCCAGGCGGTGATCAGCGGCCCGGTGCGGTACCGGGCGGCGGAAGCGTCGCTGCTGGTGGTGCACACCGCCGCGTACCTCGGGCTGGTGTTCGCGACGCTGTCCCCGCTGCGGGCACTGGCCTTCATCGCCATCCACCAGGCGATCTGGGGTTTCTACATGGGCTGCGCCTTCGCACCCAACCACAAGGGGATGCCGATGTTCGGCGCCGACGCCAACCTCGACTTCCTCCGCAAGCAGGTGCTGACCTCACGAAACATCCGTGGCGGCTGGTTCGTCGACAACCTGCTCGGCGGGCTCAACTACCAGATCGAGCACCACTTGTTCCCGAGCATGCCCCGGCCGCACCTGCGCCACGCCCAGCCGATCGTGCGCGACTACTGCCGGGAACTCGGCCTGCCCTACGCCGAGACCGGGCTGGTCGACTCGTACGCCGAGGCGCTGCGCCACCTGCACGCCGTCGGCCGTCCACAGAGCTGAGCGGGTACGGCCGGTGTGGCGGCGACCGGGATGGTCACCGCCACGCCGTCCGTTTACCACCTGCGGATCAGGTGTTGAACATGTCCAGCATGTCGTCCGACATGTCGATGACCTCGCCGGTCGGCACCTCGACGGTCACCGGCTCACCGAGGTTGGAGTAGCCGATGGTGATCACGCCGGCCTCCGACGACACGCTCTCCACGTCGATGACCATCTCGACGAGCCGGCCCTGCGCGTCGAGGGTTGCCGTGAACGGCACCGCTTTGGCCGCCTCGCCCATCTCCGCCAGCATTTCGGCGTCGGCGTCCGGCGACTTGGTCATGTCGATCGTGCCGGTGATTTCGGTGTCGCTGCTCCACTGCGCCTCGGCGGTGCTGCCCATCATTTCGGCGGGGTCGCCGGTCGGCATCAGGCTGAAGGCCGCGTTCTCCGGCAGCTTCGACGAGTCACCCTTCATCCATACGTCGGCGAGCTCAGCCATGTCGGAGCCGCCGAGCTGCATGTAGACGTCGGTGCCGAGTTGGCGCAGCACGATCTTGACCGTCTCGCCGTCGGCGCCCATGGTGATCTCGACATTGAACGTTTCGCTGGCCGGGTCGAGATCGCCGACGACCTCCATCAGCACGCCGTCGGCCTCGGTGCCCAGGGTCATGTTGACCCGGGCGCTTGTCTCGACGCTCTTCGCCGTGGCGGCGGCGAGCGCCGCCGCGGCGTCGCCCCGGTCGTCGGCGCCCCCGGCCTCGGCACTGTTGTCGGGCGACGCTGAGCCTGTTTCCGCAGCGCCAGCGCAGCCGGAGACTGCGAGCAGGAGCGCGGCGACGACGCCGGTTCCAGCAGTCGCCATCCGTCGAATGTGCATGAAGATGTTCTGCCCCTCGTGAGTGTTGGTCGGCGGGGAGAGACACCACAAAGGTGCCGCCTGCTACATCGCCATACCGATGCGATAAGCCCCCCGCCGGCTTGCGCCGCGCCAGCCTACCGGCCAATGCGGAGCGAACGTGTATCCGGGGTGGACAGCAATCGAGGCGAGAGCCGTGGCGGCGGCGCCGGGCCGTCAGTCGTCGAGCGACGCGACCATCGCGTCCGGCATCGATACGATCTCGCCATAGCTGGGTGCCTCGATGACGTCCGCGCGGCCGAAGTTGCCGAAGCGCAGCGACATCGCCGGCACCTCGTCCTTCTCGACGTAGGAATCGAACCTGACCCGCTGGTTCGCCGGGTCGATCTCGTCGCGGACCTCCATGTCGCCGACGGCCAGACTCCGGCCGCGACGAAGGTAGCGTGCCTGATTTGCAGCAATTCGGCCGCCCCTGAGGGAAAGAAATGGAAACCTGCGTGAATGGCTCGGATGTCGGATAAACCTACTCCGGCAGCACCGCAAACTGATCGGCCGGGCGGGACAGAAGGTAATGTCGGCGCCATGGCAGAGCTGCTCGACACCACGCAGGTGCAGGCCGCGCTCACCGGGCTGACCGACTGGACCGGCGACTCCGACGCGATCGCCCGTACCGTCACGTTCGCGACCTTTCCCGACGCGATCGCCGTGGTGACCCGCGTCGCGATGACCGCCGAGGAGATGGACCACCATCCGGACATCGACATCCGCTGGCGGACCCTGACGCTACGCTGCAGCACCCACTCCGCTGGAGGGACGACCGGGCTCGACATAGAGTTGGCCAGCCGCATCGACGCGATCATCGCGGCACAGGGCTGACTCTGGGGGGCGTACGGTGAGATTCGAGGTCAGCAAGGTACTCGACGCGATCGAGCGCCGGTTGAGCACCGACCCGGCGACCGCGCGCGCCGTAGTCGACCTGGTCGAGGTCGTCCGGTACGTCGACTTCGACAACGGCCGCCCGGCCAACATGCTCCGGCTCGGGCAGCTCGTCGACGCCCTCGGCCGCAGCGTCGCCGAGGAGAACGTTCCGGTGTACGTCGTCGTGCACCGTGGCCTGCTCTCCGACGCCGACCTCACCTCCAACGAGCGGATGGTCGCCCGTAGGTGGGCCGACGACGGCCTCGTCGAGGTGCTCGCCGAGCCCGCGGACCGGATGCTGGAAGTCGCCGAGCTGCTCGGCCTGCCGGTACTCAGCCGCAACCGCTTCGAGGGCCTCCACGGGCGTTACCCGTGGCTCGGCCAGCCCGGTCGGCTGCTCGCCCCGCTGCCCGGCCACGGCGGGCCCGCCCTGGTCGCCCGCGCCGGCGGCGGCAGCACCCCGGCGACCGCCGAACCGTCGCCGAACGGAGCCCAGCTGCTGGTCCGGCTGTGGAGCTGCCCCGACCCCGAATGCGCACTGTTCGGACGGATGCGGGTCGGCCGACCCGGCGGTCAGCCGCCGCCGACGCTGCGCACCGGTCACCCGACCTGCCCGCGCCACGGGGAACGGCTCACCGAGGCGGGTGCCCGCCCGCCGGCCGAGGTGCTGTCGATCCGGATCGACGGTGTGGTCCGCCAACGGTTCGTGGTCTCCGCCAACCACGCCGTGGTGGTCGGCCGGGCACCCGAGGGCGGCGACGGCATCATGCTCGGCCAGTGGCTCACCGAGGAGGCGCGGCGCTGGATCAGCCGCAGCCACGTACGGTTCGAGCTGCACGGCAGGGAGCTGGTGATCCAGGACGTCAGCACCAACGGCACCGGGGTACGACCGGGCGGCTCACCCGACGACGACGAGCGCCGCACCATCAAACGTCAGGCCCGGCCGTTGCAGGCCGCCGACATCGTCGAGCTCTACCCCGGGGTGCACATCGCCAGGTCGAAGGTCTGGGCCACCGGCGGGGTGTCGAATCCGACATCGGTGATGGCCGACGCGCCGACCATGGCGCTGCGGATGAAGGACCGCTCCTGACATTCGTAGTGGGGTCGAATCTTGACACTCGATACTGTCCGGGGCTACGGTCGCGACAACAACAGCATCATGAACGTCGATCTGTTGGGTCGGGTGCGGTCCGACTGGTCGCTGTGGGATTCCGGGCCGCTCAACGCTGAGCAACGCCGACTCTCGGAAGGTGACCCTCGGGATGAGCGCAACACGGCCCCGCCGGCGAGTAATCGTCGATACCGACGCCAAGAACGAAGCCGACGACCAGTATGCGATCGTGCACGCCCTACTCTCGCCCAGTCTCGACATTCGGGGCGTCATCGCAGCCCATTTCGGGCAGCGCCCCGGGCGCAGCCAACAAAGCATGGCGGACAGCCGCGCCGAGATCGACCTCCTGTTGGAGTATCTCGGCATGCAGGACTCGGTACGGGTGGCCAACGGCGCGGCGCACGCCCTGCCGACGTACCAGATCCCGGTGCCGTCCGCCGGTGCTGAGCTGATCATCGAGGAGGCGATGCGGACCGATGCCGATGGGCCGCTCTACGTGGCCTTCTTCGGGCCGTTGACGAACATGGCTGCGGCGCTGTTGATGGAGCCGCGAATCGCCGAACGCGACGTCGTCGTGGTGTGGATCGGGGGAGCCGACTACGACGGCCGCGACCCGGTGCCGGACAAGCCCGAGTTCAACCTCTCCAACGACATGATTGCCGCCAACATCGTCTTTCGTTCCTCACTCACCGTTTGGCAGGTGCCCCGGTCGACGTACGCAATGACCGCCGTCAGCTACGCGGAGCTGGAGGAGAAGGTCGCACCGTGCGGGCCGCTCGGCAAGTATCTGTACGACCAACTGGTGGAATGGAGCAAAAAGAGTTCGGGCGTCGAGAGCGAGTACCACCGACTCGGTGACTCGCCAGCCGTCGGGATCATCCTCAACCCGGCCGCAGGGCAGTTCAGCTATCGTCCCGGGCTTGGCTTCCGATACGACGGTAGCTACGATTTCACCACGGAGTACCGCCCGATCCGCGTGTACCACAATATCGATTCGCGCTTCCTGTTCGAAGACTTCTTCGCCAAGCTGCGTCGCTTCGCCCGGGATCAGGGCGCGCGTTGAGCAGTCGGTTCGGCACTGCCGACACCCGCGCTGTCGTCGTCGGTGCCGTCGTGGTTGTCGCCTGGGCCCGCCTGGAACCGGTGGGCCCCGGGTCCCACCGAACGGCGTGGCCGCCCAGGTAGCTCGACCAATGCCGTGGTGCCCGGCGGTACCTCGACGTCGACGACCAGTGAGTCGCCGTCACTTCGCCAGGCCACCGCGGCGCGCCCGAACGGGGTGTGGCAGGCCGTGGCGGCGTGGGTGAGCCCGCCGCCCGGCCGTGGCCGCACCAGGATCCGCCGGTATCCGGGCTCGGCCGGGGCGAGGCCGGCGACCGTGCGGTGCAGCCAGTCGGCCACGGCACCGAGGGCGTAGTGGTTGAACGACAGCATCCGGCCAGGGTGGATGGTGCCGTCAGGCAGGATGCTGTCCCATCGTTCCCAGACGGTGGTGGCGCCCTGGGCGACCGGGTACAACCAGGACGGGCATGTGCGCTGGGTCAGCAGCGCGTACGCGGTGTCCAGCTGCCCGTTCTCGGCCAGCGCGTCGCAGATGTTCGGCGTGCCGGCGAAACCGGTCCCGATTCGGTGGCCGGCGGCGCGGACCAGCTCGACGAGCCGGCGCGCGGCCCGCTCCCGGGGCCTACCTTCGGGTACGAGGCCGAAGCGCAACGCGAGCGCGTACCCGGTCTGGCAGTCGTTGCTCAGCAGCCCGGACGGCTGCACCCAGCGCCGGGCGAAGCCGGCGGCGATCCGCTCGGCCAGCACGGCGTAGTGCTCTGCGTCGTCGGGGCGGTCGACGAGCCGGGCCATCTGCGCGAGGACCCCCGTCGACCTCGCGTAGTAGGCGGTAGCGACCAGGTGCGGGTCGGCCTTGGCGGCGGCGGGATCGTCGGCCGGTGCGGCCGGATCGAGCCAGTCGCCCAGCTGGTCCCCGGTGTCCCAGACGTGGTCGTCGCCGGCCCGTCCGGTGACGGCGTCGACCCATGCCTTCGCGCTCGCGTACTGGTCGCGCAGGATCTGGACGTCGCCGTACTGCCAGTACAACGCCCACGGTACGAGCACCGCCGCGTCGCCCCACACTGCCACCGCGCGTAGCGAGTCCCACTTGCCGGTGGGAATCACCGGTACTATCAGTGGCACCGTGCCGTCGGCAAGCTGCTCGGCGGCGAGGTCCCGCAGCCAGGAACGCAGCATGCCGGCGCAGTCGTAGAGGTAGGCGGCGGTGGTTGCGAAGACCTGCAGGTCGCCGGTCCAACCGAGCCGTTCGTCGCGTTGCGGGCAATCGGTCGGTACGTCGAGGAAGTTGCCCCGCATGCTCCACACCACGTTTCGGTGCAGCTGTTCGAGCTGCGGATCGGAGCAGTGGAACTCGCCGGTCCGGCGCATGTCGGTGTGGTAGACAAGGGCGGTCGCAGAGATCAGCCGAGCTTCGCCGGTCACCTCGGCGTAGCGGAACCCGTGGAACGTGAACCGGGGCTCCCAGCTCTGTTCGCCGCCCTCGCGTAGCACGTACTCATCGGTTGCGCTGGCGGTCCGCAGCGGACGCAGGCAGAGCTCTCCGTCCTGCAACACTTCGGCGTGCCGCAGCCGGACGGTCGAGCCTTGCGGGCCGGTGACCACGATACGTAGCCGGCCGACCAGGTTCTGGCCGAAGTCGACGATCGTCGACCCCGACGGGGCGGGTCGGATCGAGACCGGCGTCATCGCCCCGGTGCGGCGAACGGCGGGCCCGGTCGGGGCCACCAGCGTAGCCAGGTCACGGGGGACGACGCGTACCGGACGCCATCCCGAGTCGTCGAAGCCGGCGCGGGACCAGCCGGGCAGCTCCAACCGGGCGTCGTGGTGCTCGCCGTCGTAGATGTCCGACGACCGGATCGGGCCGCGGGCGCAACGCCACCACGGGCCGGTGCCCACCCGACTGGTGGTGCCGTCGGCATGCGTGATCTCCAGCTGGGCCAGCAGCGCCACCGTGTCGCCGTAGATGTTGCGGACACCCCCGCCGAACCCCAGACGGCCGCGGTACCAGCCGTCGGCCAGCCAGCCGCCGATCGCATTGCGGCCGGGTCGTAGCGCGGTGGTGACGTCGAAGGTCTGGTAGCGCAGTCGGCTGTGGTAGCTGGTCCAGCCTGGGGTGAAAGCCTGGTCGCCCACACGGTCGCCGTTGAGTTCCAGCTCGTACAGGCCGAGTGCGCTCGCGTAGAGACGGGCCGACGCCACGGGGGCGGACACGACGAACTCGTGGCGCAACAAGGGGGTGCCCTCGTCGAACGACTCGTCCGCCGCGATGAACGACGCCGACCAGTCGTCGGGCCGCAGCAGGCCGGTCTCCAGCGCTAGCGGTGGGCTCCACGCCGACGGGGTGGCGGGTGCGGCACCGGTACCCCAGACTCGGACCCGGACCGTCCGTCGGGCGCGTGAGTGCAGTGGAGCCGCTGGCCACGGCACGAGCAGGCTGTCGGCGCTGACGATCTGCCCGGTCCGGATGGTCGTACCGGTATCCGGTGCGACGATCTCGATCTCGTACGCTTCCTGCCGCCAGCCGGGCGGGTGGTCATCGAGTTGCCAGGACAGGCGCGGCTCGCGCTCGCCGATGCCGACTGATTGATCATGATGCTCGGCACGCGGAGTCCCTACTGAGACAGTGTCTGGGCTGCGCGAGGATCGGGTCGTCACGGTGCCGTCCCTTGTCGTTGTCGCTCTGTGGTCGCCGGCTCTGTGCTCGCCGGTAGGGCTTCACATTTGGGGCAAATGCATTGACAGTAGTAACTCTGTCTACGCGTGTCAAGGTCGGTTTCTTGGGGTCCGGTGGCCAAACTCGATCATTGCATGAAGTGACACCTTGACAGTAATCAATCTAGCGGCGAACAATCATGCCGGGGGTATTCACTCTCGAATCCCTAATCACCGGAAGGATCGTGCGATGCGACGACTTGGGCACCCCGGCGTCGACGTGTCCCGACGTGAAGCGCTTCGCCTGGCCGGTCTGGCTGGACTTGCCCTGGGGTTGTCGGCATGTGGTCGCTTCGGCGGCGGCGACGATCCCGGCGACGACGGGCAGATACCGCTGAACTTCGTGTGGTGGGGCGACATCACCCGGGCCGAGAAGACGGCGGCGGCGTTGGACGTCTTTCGGCAGCACAACCCGGGCATCGTGCTCACCACCGAGTATCAGGATGCCTTCCCCTACCGGGACAAGCTGAACACCCGCTTCGCCGCTGGTGACCCGCCCGACGTGATGGCCATGCGCAACGACAGCATCGGCGAGTACGCCAGCCGTGGCGCCCTGTTGGACCTCACCCAGCACGACATCGTCGACCTGAGTGGCATGGCCGACAGCGTACGGAAACTTGGCACGGTGGACGGCAAGGTGGTGGGCGTACCGGCAGGACTGAACGCCCAAGGATTTGTGATCAACAAGACGATCGCCGACCGGCTCGGCGTAGCCATTCCCGACGGCAGTACCTGGAGCTGGGACGACCTGGCCAGCTTTGCGAAGCAGATCACCGAGGCGTCCGGGGGTGAGATCTACGGCGTCTCCTTCGAAACATTCAACATGGGCAACGTCATCCCGTGGGCCACCCAACGCGGCGAAAACTTCTTCACCGCAGACGGTGACCTGGGCGCCAGCCAGGAATCAATCGCCTCCTGGCTCGCGTTCATCGAGAGAATGCGCGCCGAGGGTGGATTCCCTCCCGCCGGCTTCTACGACCAGACTGCCGGATCGGCACCCGACAAGAGTGATCTCGCGCTCGGCAAGGTCGCCGCCCAGGTCGTACCCTCGAACCAGTTCCTGGTCTTCAACGAAGCCGTACCCGACGGCGAGCTCGTCCTGCTGGAGTACCCCGGCGAGACCACCGAGCAGCGACGTGGCGTCACGCCCGGCTGCCCGCACCTGTGGTCGATCTCGGCGGACACGGAGCACCCCGAGGAATCCCTGAAGCTGATCGACTTTCTGATCAACGACGTCGCCGGAGCCAGACTGACCGGCACCATCCGGGGAGTGCCGGCCAGCAGCGCCGTCACCGAGGCGATCAGGTCCACGCTCGAGCCCGAAGACCAGACGGCCACCGACTTCATGCTCAACATGCAGCGCCATGAGGACCTGCCGGCTCCTCCGGTCTTCCCGCCCGGCGGTGCCAAACTCAACACGATCATGCAGACCCTCGCCGCCGAGGTGGAGTTCCAGAAGAAGACGCCGAACGAGGCCGCGGCTGCGTTCATCGACCAGGCCCGCGACGCGCTCGCGGGATGACGGCGCCCGCGTCGCGCGTCAAGCCGCGCAAGGACCGGGTCGGCTACCTGTTCCTGCTTCCCTGGTTCGTCGGGATGCTGTTCACCATCGTCCCGTTCTTCGCCTCGCTGTACCTCGCCTTCACCGACTACCGCCTGATCACCCCGCCAGAATGGATCGGCCTGCAGAACTTCCGGGAGATGATCGAGGACCAGCGGCTGCACCAGTCGTTGAAGGTCACCTTCATCTACACGTTCGTGGCTGTGCCGCTGTCCCTCGCCGTTGCGCTCGGCGTCGCCATGATGCTCAACCGTGGCATCCGTGGCCTGCCCATCTACCGGGCCGTGTTCTATCTGCCCTCGCTGCTGGGCAGCAGTGTGGCGGTGGTCCTGGTCTGGGTCTACCTTTTCGGCAACGAAGGGGTTGTCCAGGGGTTCCTCGGTTGGTTCGGCATCCGCAGCCCGAGCTGGGTGACCGATCCGGACTACACCCTCGTCACGCTGATCCTGCTGCACCTGTGGACGTTCGGCGCACCGATGGTCATCTTTCTGGCAGGGCTCCGGCAGATTCCAGTCGTGTACTACGAGGCAGCCGCTGTCGACGGTGCGAGCCGGTTCCGGCGGTTCTGGCACATCACCCGGCCGCTGCTTAGCCCGATCATCTTCTTCAACCTGGTCCTCGCCCTGATCGGCTCGTTCCAGACCTTCACCCAGGCGTTCGTCATGAGCAATGGAACTGGGGCGCCCGCCGACTCCCTGCTGTTCTACAACCTCTACCTCTATCAGCGTGGATTCAACTACTTCGAGATGGGGTACGCCGCCGCGATGGCCTGGGTGCTGCTGGTCGTCATCGCCGCCTTCACCGCGATGAACTTCCTCGCCGCCAAGTACTGGGTCTTCTACGAAAGTTGAGCGATCGGTCGAGCATGGCTATCTTCGGCAGTCGGGCACCGGCCCGCACGAGTGTCAACGCGGACAGCTACATCGAACGCATCGGCAGCTCACCCCGGTCAAGATTCACCCGGCACGTTCTGCTGTGCGCCGTCGGAATCCTCATGGCGTACCCGCTGCTGTGGATGATCTCCAGCTCACTCAAACCCAGCGGACTCGTCTTCGCCGACCCCTCGCTGTGGCCGTCCGCCTGGGACTTCGGCAACTACTCCGAGGGTTGGCACGCGCTCGGCCATCCCTTCGGGCTCTACCTGGTCAACTCGTTTATCGTGGTGGTGCTGTCCATCATCGGAAATCTGGTTTCCTGTTCCCTTGCTGCCTATGGATTCGCCCGGCTTCATTTCACTGGCCGGAAACTGTTCTTCGCCTTGATGCTCGGCACCCTCATGTTGCCTGGTCATGTCCTGCTGGTGCCGCAGTACATAGTTTTCGCAAAATTGGACTGGATCAACACCTACTATCCGCTCGTCGTCCCGCATTTCCTGGCTACCGACGCTTTCTACATCTTCCTCATGGTCCAGTTCGTGCGGGCGTTGCCGACCGAACTGGACGAGGCGGCCCGCATCGACGGCTGTGGGCCGTTCGGTATCTTCTGGCGGATAATCATGCCGCTGTCCATGCCGGCGTTCGCCACCACTGCCATCTTCACCTTCATTGCTGTTTGGAACGAGTTCTTCGGTCCACTGCTGTACCTCACAGACTCGGAGTTGTACACCGTACCTCTCGCGCTGCGCCAGTTCGTGGACTCCGAGGGGCAAAGCCGGTGGGCCCAGATGTTCGCCATGTCCTTCGTGTCCATCGCGCCCGTCATCGGCTTCTTCATCGCCGGTCAGAAGTACCTGGTGAAGGGGATTGCCACTACGGGTCTGAAGTAGCCCCGGTGTCCCGAACGAAGCTATCGGCCGTGCCGGGTGCTGGTCCGCGTTTCCAAGGACCGGGCTGGCGGCACCCTGGCCTGCGCGCCGGCCGCCTGGCCCGCCTTGGTCACCCACACCCCGTCAGCCGTACGCTGACCCACCCAACGCGGCCCCCCAACCCGGGCTCGGGCTCGGGTTCGGGTTCGGTCGAGCGCAGGCCAGCAGAGGCGAGCCGGCCGGACACCCGTTCGATGAGAGCCCTCCAAACAGGGACCTCCGGGAATCGGCGGGTTGGGTCAGTCGTCAGATGCGATGAGTTGGACGCAGTACTGGGCTCGCAAGAGTGTGGTCGGGTCCCCGGTGTCGACGTTCACGTCCATGGCGGTGTCCGCGAACTTGATCGCGTGTGGGTCGGTGGTGCGGGCAGCGACCTCGAACAGTTCGGCTGCCTGATCTTCGCCGGGTGCCGAGCCCGCAGAACGACCAGCTTCGCGAAACGGGTCGGGCACCGGCTTGGGCTCGGTGGGGGAGTAGGCAGCGGTGACCGCAGCCGTCGCGGCCCAGGCAGCGGCGAGGCTCGGTTCCCAGAGCCGATCGGGCAGCGCAGGCAGTACCCGGAGCACGGCGTTCGGCGCGGTGGCGGCGTGTACCAGCATCACGGGCCTGGCGTACCCGTGTGTGGCGTGCCGGGCGACGGCGGCTGCGACGATCGCTGCCAACCGCTTGGGCACGGACTCGGCCCCGCAGCCGGGCACCGCGCCCGCTGCCGCCGGCCAGTCGGGCAGGTCGGCGAGCTGGGCCAGCCGTGCGCGGATCCCGTACCTCTGGTCCGGCACCCTCGGAACGGCGTCGAGCGCCGATCGGGGATCCGTGCTCGGATACGTGCCCCTGCCGGGCTCGGCGAGCGGTTGCCAGCGGGCGGCCCAGTAGGCGAGTCCGTGGCCCAGCTCGGCGACCCGGGGTGCGGTTTCGGCGTAGGTCAGCGCCCGAACGGCGTGGCCGACGCGGATCACTCCGTGCGTGGCACCGGCGGCGATGCCCGGCAGCAGGCGGGGCCACCACCGGGTCAGCACCTCCCGCCATGGGGCGAAAGCCAGCTCTCGATCGAAGTAGTCGAGCCAGTCGCCGGTGCGGACCGGGTCGCCGAGCGGGTCGCGCCACTGCTCCACCGGAATCGGGCTGACACCGCGTGGTCGAGGTTCGAGCCGGTTGGCGTAGCCGTCCAACCATCGATGAACGGCGTCGGCCCGCCCGTGATACGCGAGCGCCTCAGCGGCCATTGACGCATGGTTCGACAGCCATCCGTCCCGCTCCGGCCCGGTCGCCAGGATTCGTTCGTACGCCTCGTCAAGCACCCCGTCCGTCACGCTCGAAGTCTGCAACCTCAACTGGACTTGATGTCAACGTCGCACGGTCGCGAGCCGTCCGGACCGGGCCGGGTATGGGTACGGGCTCCGCTTCGGGTCTAGCCGAGCGCGAAGTACTCTGCCTCGGTCCACGGCCCAGGGGGACGAAGCGCGGCAATGCTCATCGGCGGACTCACCGCTTGGCTACTGCTCGAGGTACGTAGCGAGATTTGCCAATGACGAGGCGAGCCCGGCGGCGTGGTCCTCGGCGCGGATGCCGGCGGGTACGCCGTCGGCGCGGATCGCCACCCGGGTTCCGTTGCCGGCTGGCGAGACTTCCCAGGTCATGGTCATGGTGCCGGCGTACGCCGGGTCGTCGGAGACGAAGTCGACGGCCTGCACGACCCGTACGCCGGGGACGATGTCGACGAAGCGCGCTTCGACGACGTCGGAGTCGGCGGTGGCCTTGCCAGGCGCGGTCGAGGCGTCCGCGTAGGTCAGGACCAGCCGGTAGGAGCCGCCGGGCCGGGCGTCGAACCGCTCGAACCGGCCGGCCATTCCCTGCGGGGGCAGCCACACTGTGAGCGCAGCCGGGTCGACCAGGGCGGCGTAGGCGCGCTCGACCGGGGCGGACATCACCCGGGCTGCCGTATCCGTACGGGTCACGTCGGCCATCGTATCGAGATCGGCACCCGCACGACGGCGTCCGGCGGTGGGACGGCCGGCAGCCTTGTCGGACAGCCGGCGACACACCTCCGGCCCAGGGCGACGCCCTGGGCCGGAGGTGCCGAGAGTTCGGTCTTGTAGATCAGGTGAAGTTGACGTCACTGCACCACATGTAGGCCTGGTCGAGGTGCGACGCCTGCCAGATGACGAAGACGATGTGGCGTCCGGTGTATCCCGAGGTCGAGACGTTGAACGAGATGTTCTGCGACGGTGCGTACCGCCCGGTCTGCGTGATGAAGTCGAGGTTTCCCCACCCGAGACGCTGGGTGGCCGGGTTGAACCCGTTCTTGCTGACGTACACCCGGAAGTAGTCCGCGCCGTGGCTGGCCTGGTCGTACAGGTGGACCGTGAAGTTGCGGCCGACGTTGGTCGCCCGCCACGCTCCGGGCTGGTTCAGGCTGTTGTTGCGGGAGAGGCCGTTGCTGCACAGTTGGCCGTCGGGAGTGCGGGCCTGGAACTGGCCGCCGAGGCCGTCGCGGAGCGCGCTCATCCAGTTCCACATGGTGTCCGGGTTGGCCTGGAAGGCCTGGTAACACATGGGGTCCTGTTGCTGCATCGCCGGGTTCATGTGCTGGTTGCCCCAGGCCTGCCAGCATTGGTAGGCGCGGCTCGCCGGGTTGATGATGGTGCCGTGGGCCTGTGCCGCCCCGGCGAAGGGCAGGATGCTGGCCACCATGGCGAGCGCCAGGACAAGCACTCGAAGGGGCCTGCGGGAGGCCGGCCGGGGTTGCCGGCCGGGTTGGTCGTGCCTGAGTGAACGCACAGTGCATCCTCCGTTCTTGGGCGCTCGAGATTGGTGCGGGAGCGCTTCCACGCCAGCATCGCACCCAACCGTCAGTACATCAACAGAAGTCAATGCATATTGCGCCTTTTGAAGACGTGATCACCGAATCGGTGCTGGTTGTGGGGTGTGTGACGAAATCACCTACCGTCGTGCCCATAATGCGGATCCGGACATTCGCGTTCACTTCGAGCGCGGACGGCAACGGTGGGTCACAGGTATCTGACGCGGGTGAGCCGGGCTGCCGCCGCCCACATCCGTCGGCCGTTTCCCGGGTCGCGGGCCTGCACGCTCGCCTGCACCTCGGTCACCGGCCCCCGGACCTGCTGGAACCCACCCGGCCCGAAGAACTGCCCACCCCGTACGCCGGGCGCGGTCGCCGCATACAGCTGCGGCCGGGCACCGGCCTCGACCGCGCTGACGACCAGCGACATGAGCCGGCTGCTGGCGCGCAGCAACCGTCCACGGTTGGCCATCGCGCGCGGGGTCAGGTTGGTGCGGGTCATCCCGGGGTGGGCGAGCACGCTGAGCACCGGCGACCCAGTGGCGCGCAGCCGCCGGTCCAGCTCCAGGCCGAGAATCGTGCCGACCAGCTTGGAGATCGCGTACGCCCGGTTGCCGCTGTAGGACCGCTCGGACATCAGATCGGCCAGGTCGAGATTGCGCCATCTGTGCACGATGGACGACACCGTGACCACCCGGGGTTCCTTGCCTGCGGCCAGCCGGTCGAGGAGCAGACCAGTCAGCGCGTACGGGCCGAGCGCGTTCGTCCCCATCTGCAGGTCGAAGCCGTCCACGGTCAGCGGTGGTCGCGGGCCGGTCAGCACCAGCCCGGCGTTGTTCACCAGCAGATCGAGGCCCCCGGAGAAGTCTGCGGCGAAGGCGTGGATCGACGCGAGTGAGGCCAGATCGAGTCTGCATACCTCGATCTCGGCTCCCGGCACCTCGCGCCGGATCCCGGCGGCCGCCTCCTCGCCGGCCGCTACGTTGCGTACCGCGAGCACGACGGCGGCGCCGTGCCGGGCCAGCTCCAGCGCGGTGACCCGCCCCACGCCCGAGTTCGCCCCGGTCACCACCGCGCGCCGACCGTGCTGGTCAGGCATCTGTGCTTCAGTCCAGTTCTGCATGACCGTCGACGTTAGGAACCCGCGGGGACACCCGGAGAGACCTCACCGACCTGGGACCACGGGACCTACCTTGCGGCCCCGTCGGGCGGGCACACTTGGCGGTGTGACGACCACGGCGTACACCCGTGAACTGGCCGACTTCCTGCGCAACCGCCGCTCCCGGCTGCGGCCGGAGGAGATCGGCCTCGAACCCGGCCCCCGCCGCCGGGTCGCCGGCCTACGCCGCGAGGAGCTGGCCCTGCTCGCCGGCGTGAGTACCGACTACTACCAGCGGATGGAGCAGGGCCGCGAGGTACGGCCGTCCGACGATGTGCTGACCGGCATCGCCCGCGCACTCGCCCTCAACGCAGAGGAGACCCGGCACCTGCGCGCCCTGGCCCGCCGCGCCCAGCAGCCACCGAAACCCCGGCGGCGCACCCGGGAAACCGTCCCGGAGAGCACCCACCGGCTGCTGCACAGCCTGCACACCCCGGCCGTGGTGATCAGCCGGCATCTGGACCTGCTCGCCTGGAACCCGATGGCTGTCGCGCTCTACCCGGGCATCGGCCCGAGCAACGCCCTGATCGACATGTTCAGCTACGCCGAGGCGCGCGGCCGGTGCATCGGCTGGCGGGAGACGGTGCTGGACTACCTCGGCTTCCTGCGGGCGTCGGTCGCCGCCGACCCAGAACATCCGCGAGCCCAGGAGATCGTCGGCACGCTCAGCATCCGCAGCGAGGAGTTCCGCAAACTTTGGGCCCGCCACGACGTCCGCGAGTCGGTCAACGGCAGCAAGACGTTCCGGCATCCGCAGGTCGGCGAACTGCAACTCGACTGGGACGCGTACACGCCACCGGGCCGCACCGGGCCGATCCTGATCGCGTACACCGCCGCACCGGGCGGCGCCGCCGCCGAACGGCTGCAACTGCTCGCCGCGTACGCGAGCTGACCTTCGCGACGCGACCATCAGCACTCGATACGGCGACGGACCTGTTCGGCGTCGGGGTGGCCGAGGTCCTCGTAGATGCCGAGCGCCTCGCTCCAGGCCGCCAACGCGGCGGCGCGGTCACCTGCGGCCTGTTGCGTCTCGCCCAGGTTGACCAGCACGTCGGCTTCGTCGTACCGGTCGCCGAGCCGGCGGTGCAGCGCCAGCGCCCGCTGGTAACAGCCGGCCGCCGTGCGGTGCTCGCCGAGTCGGTGCCGGATGTAGCCGAGATTGTCCCAGGACAGGGCGGCCCCGTGCCGGTCGCCGTGCCGCTCGTGCAGGTCCAGGGCCTGCGCGCAGCAGGCCAGCGCCTCGTCGAACTCGCCGCGTCGGGCCTGCAGCCAGCCACTGTTGTTCAGCGCCTTCGCCTGCCCGGCCGGTGAGCCGACCGCACGGTAGAGCGCCAGCGCCGACTGGGCCCGGCCCAACGCGCCGTCCAGATCGCCCGCCCGGGCCAGCACCCAGCAGAGTCCGAGGTACGCGTCGGCCTGGCCTTCCCGGTCGCCCAACTCGCGGTTGAGGTCCAAGCCGCAGCGGTACTCGGCCGCGGCGTCGTCGGTGCGGCCCAACCAGGTGTACGCGATCGCCAGCCCACGACGCGCCTGCACCTGCCCGACCAGTGACCCGTCCCGCTGGGCGGCGGCCAGGGCGGTCGCCTGCGACGCGGCCAGGTCGTGCCAGTGACCCTGCCGGTCCAGGAAGGTGACCAGGGTAGCGGCGAGCTGCCAGGCGTACCAGTCGTGCCCGCCGTCGGCGGCCAGCCGCAGCACGGCGAGCAGCACCGGCCGCTCGGTGCGCAGCCAGGCCAGCGCCGTGGCGTGTCCGGACTGATCGGGGACCGTCACCGCCGGATCAGGTTTGGGCAGCGGCGTCGGTGTCGCCAGCCGGTACGGGTCGATGCCGAGGTCGGCCGCGCGTGCCGTGTGCAGGTAGTGGTCCAACAGCCGCCGACCCGCGGCGTCCCGTTCGTCGACCGCGTCCACGGTGCCACCCAGTTCCGCCCCGTACGCCCGCAGCAGATCGTGCTGGTCGTAGCGACCCGGTCCGCGTTCGGTGAGCAGGTTCGCCTCGACGAGCGTGGCCAGCAGCGGCCGGACCGCCGGCACCGGCAGACCGGCGAGGCTCGCCGCCGCCGCGACGGACGCTTCCGGGCCGGGATGCAGGCCGAGTAGCCGGAACAGCCGGGCAGCCGCCGCGTCGAGCGTGCGGTACGACCAGGAGAAGACCACCCGTACGTCGGTGCGCGGATCAACCGCCGCGAATGGCACCAACTGGCCCGGTGTCCCGCCCAAATCGGCGGCGTGCCCGGCGAGCGGGAGATCGGGGGTGGTCGCGATCCGGGCGGCGAGCAGCTGCCGGGACTCCTCGACGGTGAGCAGGTCCAGCGGCAACGCCTGGGCGCCTTCTGCGACGATCAGGCCGGTGAGCCGGTCCCGGCTGGTGACCAGGACCAGGCAGCCGGGTGCGCCGGGCAGCAGCGGGCGCACCTGCTCGGCGTCGCGGGCGTTGTCCAGCAGCACCGCGATCCGACGCCGGTACATCAGGCTGCGGTACAGGCCGGCCTGCTGCGTCGGGTCGGCCGGGATCTGCTGTGGGTGTACGCCGAGCGCGGCGAGGAAGCCGCGCAGCACCTCGCCGGCGGTGGCGCTGCGCCCGTCGAGGTCGAAACCGCGCAGGTTGGCGTAGAGCTGCCCGTCGGGGAAGCGGGCCGCGACCCGGTGCATCCAGTGGACGGCGAGCGCGGTCTTGCCCACCCCGGCGGTTCCGCCGATCGCCGAGATCACCACCGTGGTCGGGGCGGGAGCCGGCTCGGCGGGCAGCAGCGCGTCCAGCTCGGCGAGCGCGGCGGCGCGACCGGTGAAGCGTGGGATACCCGGCGGCAGCTGGGCGGGCGGGTGCACCGACCAGTGGACAAGCGCCGGGTCGGGCCGGTCGGGTGGTACCGCTGCCGGCGGCGGGCCTGTTGTCGTGGCCGGTGGCGGGCCGGGCAGCTCGTGGCGCAGCACCCGCAGGTGTGCCTGGCTCAGGTCCGCCCCGGGTGTCACGCCGAGCTCGTCACGCAGCCGGGCGCGGGTCCGCCCGTACAGCGAAAGGGCCTGTGCCTGTTCGCCGTGACCGGCCAGGGCGACCATCAGCGTCGCGACGAGCCGTTCCCGCAGCGGGTGCGCGGCGGCGAGCGGGCCGAGCAGCTCGATCGCCGCCGGGTACCGTCCCTGCATGATCTCGGCCTCGGCCAGCAGTTCCTGGGCGGTGAGGCGTTCCGTCTCCAGTGCGGTGACCGCCGCGTCGACGAAAATCCCAGCCGCACCGGTCAGCGGGTCGCCCTGCCACAGTGCGAGAGCCCGACGGAGCGATTCGGCCGCCGCCGGGTGTGCGCCGACGGCGGCAGCGGTGCGGGCCTGCCCGACGAGCGCGGCGAACTCGGCATAGTCACAGCCGCCGTCGGTGACGGTCAGCCGGTAGCCACCGGCCCGGGTGGACAGTGCGTCGCCGATGCCGACGGCCCGCAGCGCGGCGCGCAGCCGTGAAACGCAGACCTGGACCCAATGCTGCGTAGCTTAAGTTGATCTTGGGGTGTGGCCTGCGGTTGTGTGGCTGCTGTCGGGTGGTTCGGC
>NZ_JBHMIM010000044.1:0-68002 GCF_048060115.1 Micromonospora sp. LOL_023 | reverse complement strand
CGGCCGGGCTGTCGACGGCTCGGGTGCCGCTGCCGGGTCGACCGACACGACCGCGCCGGGCAGCGCTGACCTGGCCGTCAGCAGCGGGATGCCGCTACCGGGTGTCGGCATGAACACGGACCTGGTCGGCCAGGTCGGTGAGGTCCCGGCCACCGGCTCGATCGGAGATGGCGCCGCATCCGAGGTCGGCGCCGACGATCGGGTCAGCGACGGGCAAGGCTCCGTCGACACCGCCGGCAGCGAGCCCGGCGGTCGCCATACCGGCGCGGACGATTCCCGTGGGGACAGCGGTGGGCGGGGAGATCCGGTCGTCGGCGGAGTGGCGGTGGTTTCTGCTTCGGCTGGTGATCCGGCTGCTCAGGACGGCGTCGAGGGCCGGGTCCCGGCCCAGGGCGGTGGTCAGGGGGCGGACCAGGTTGGCGTGCAGGTATCTGCACCGACCGCGGACAGCCCCAGCCCCAGCACCAGCGACGGTATCGGCGTTGACGCCGATGGCGGCGGGAGTACCGACGCACCGTCCGGCACGGAAGGTACCGATTCGGGCACCGAGTCCGTGGCCGGTGGCGTCGCGGAAAGCCCGACGGTCCGCGACGGCCTTACGCCAGAAGCACCGGCCACTGCGAGCGCTTCTGACACAGGTGAGCGCCACCAGCTGAGTGAGAAGGAAAGCGCTGAGCGAGACGGTCTCGGAAGCGGGGAGGTCGGCAGTGGGTTGGGCGGCGGTGCCGTGGCCGCGCAGACAACCGAGGGCGGTCAGCGCGCTGGCGATACCGGCGGGCGCGCCGAGTCGTCCCAGCGGGGGGACGCCGGCAGTCGCCAGTCGGAGACCCAGTCCCGCGCAGGCGAGAGCACCCGGGGCAGCGAGGGAAGCCGGACGGGTGACAGTGCACGGCCCGGGACGCCGGAGACCCGAGGCACTGCGGGTGGTCCGCTGCCGGAGACGATATCGACGGAGGGCGGCAGTTACACAGCCCCGAGCGGCTCGGTGGAGACCGCCCCGAGCGATTCGACCTCCACGCCGACGACCTCGGCGCATCCGGACGTCCCCGAGGAGGGAATTGTCGGTGCTGTTCCGGCTCAGGGGGTGGCAGCCACCGCAGCCGAGCAGACCCCGACCGAGCCCGTCGACAGGAATCCACAGAGCGCAGTCCAGGCCGGCGGTCCGGCTGGCATCCAGACGTCGGACGTCTCGGGCACGGTGCCCGGACCTGACGTGGCGGTCAGCGCGATAGTCGCAGCAGAGCGCGTCACCGCGGCCGGGGAGACTCCTACCCAGGCCACAGCGGCCCGGAACACGCAGGTGGCCCAGCCTGACGCCCGGATGCCAGCGGCAGCTGACTCAGGCACCCAGCGGCCGACCGCGACCGCCTCGCCCGCCGTGACCACTCCCCCGACCACCAGCGCTGCCCCGGTCGCCGGCAGATCACCTGCCGAGGTGGCGGCCGACGGTCTCCCACCCGGAGACCTGACCGGGTTTCTCACCTCGCGGGACGGTACCGAATCCGACGACCTCGGGGTGGTGGAGTCCGGGTCTGCCGATGTGGAGGCCGGCGCCGCACCGGTCCGGGCACCCATCTCCGACCAGCGGGCACCTACCTCCGACCAGCGGGTACCCTCCGTCGATCAGCCCCGGCAATCCGCCGCCGAGGCCACGGCGAACACCTCCGAGCGGACGGTACGTGACCCGGGACGGCAACTGTCCGAGCAGGCTGCTGGCCGGCAGGCGCCTCCGGCAGTGGAGAGCATCGGAACGGAAAGCGACGATGGTGTCGGGTTGATCGTCGTGCCGGTGCCGCTGACCGCGCCTTGGCAACCTGGTGCCGGGTCGGCGCCGGAACCCGGCCTTGGGCCCAACGGCGGCGAACCCGTGACGGCGTCGCTCACCGACCCGTCGAGCAACAGCGAATCGAGGGCGGACAGCAGCTCACGCCCGGACTCGGATCCCTGGTCCACGGCTGACCGCTCCGGCGACATCTTCGGCGTGGCCGACCGGACTGTGCGGTTCCTGGCCGGGACGCACCTGCCTGGCCTCATCGAGGCCAAGGTGCAGGGCTCCGGCGGTGACCGGGTGCTGCACCTGCGCACGGACCGGGGTAGCGCGCCGCTCGGTGGCGACACCGGGCGTATCCCGATGCGTCTGGTCGACGGGCTGCCAGTGGGTGCGCCTGAGGGTTCCGTGCTGTCGTTGCGCGACGGCCAGGACAGGGCCGAGATCCTGATCAGCCGGGGCGCGGACGCCGACTCCGCGGCGGCCCAGCTCTCCGGGGCGGTGGCGGCCTGGGTGGCACGTCGCCCAGCACCGGACGGAGCGCGCCGCGACGACCTCGAACGAGCGGCCGCGATCGACGGAATCAGGTGGGAGCTGCGCATCATGCAGCTGCGGCCCGGCCGGCGGACAGACCACCTGGGCCCGGTCGACTGGCAGACCCGGCCGCACGGGAAGGTAGCGACGTCGACGTTGCTCGATGGTTCGTTGCGGGACGCTGCGGCCGCCCGGCTGGAGACGCTGCTGGTCGCCGACAAGGGCGTGCTCGGCGATGCGGCAGAACGCACGGCCGCCGCGCTGTTGTTGCGCGACGAGGTGCGGCGCAACCCGTCGACGGCTCCGACTGGTACCCCTTTCCACGGCACAGGGCCGACGTCGACGTCGGTTCCCCGGTTCGAGCCCGAGCCGCCACCAGCGCCGACGACCGGTGAGGTGGCTCGCACAGGGCGGGCTCACCAGGACGATTGGGTGCCGGTGGGACCGGTGGTGGACACCGACAGGTTCCTGGCCGGTAATCCGGATCTGAGCCTCGACCGGGTCAATCCGCAGCGGTCCAGTACGAACTGCGTGTTGACCTCGATCGTGAGTGACATGGTCTGGCGGTCCAAGCGGTCCGGGATCGAGGGCCGGTACGTGGCACCAGAGTCGACGGTGACCGAGGTCGGATCGCTGTCGTGGTACGCGGGTGCGGAACTGCGGGATGTCCAGGGAACCGAAGCGGTCGAGACCGCGATGGCGGACGCCTCGGCGGGTGCGTCGGGCATTGTCGTGGTGAACAGCGCCGATGGTGCCGTGGCGCATACGTTCAACGTGTTCCGCGACGACGACGGCCGGGTGGTGTTCTGGGACGGTCAGGCGGGCCGGCCGGCGACGGTGCCGCCAGCGGTGTCACGGGTCCGTTTCGTCGCGACCGGCGGGGTGGTGCCGGCACCGGCGGCACCTGACGTAACGACGTTGCGGCAATCGCCGTCTGGGGGCGACCTCGATCTCGCCGGTGTATCCGGCCACACCCCGGCCGGTTCCGCCGCCGCCGGGTCCAGCGCCCAACCGGCCCCGCTCATGGCGGGACGGGTCAGCAGAGGAGCTGCGGCGGACACCGTTACGCGGTTGTACGGCTCCTTCCCGGAGTTTCACGCGCCTGCCGGTGCTTCCGACGCGGTACGCGGCAGGGCTGCCGCCGCCGAGCTGATCGCCCACGTCGCGGGCGGACCTGGCAGCGCCGCGGCGCTACAGTTCGCTCAGGCGACGTCCGACGGGACGTACTCGGACGCGACCGGTACCCGCCTGCCGCCCGAGGCTGCCAGCTACGACCGGGTCGAGCAGGCGATGCGGCAGGCGCCGCCGGGATCTGCCACCGTCCTGTTGACCTGGGCCACACCAGACACACCGCCGGCGCTCACCCTCGTCCACCGGCCCGGCGGACAGCCGGAAGTCGTGGCATTCGTCGATGTGGTGACCCGTCAGCTGGCCGGACTGCCGGCGTATCCGTCCGACATCCGCTTCATCCCGCTCCACCAGGCCGGCTCCTTGGCGTTGTTGCGTGCCACGGATTCTGACCCGGGGGCCGCCGCAGGACGGATCGTCGACCGTTACCAGCGCTGGGCCGACCACAGCTGGGCTGATCTTCGGGAGCTGGCAGCGGGCGGGCATCGGGGCGCCGCGGTCGTCGTGGACATGCTCAGCACCTTCGTCGACGACCTTAGGGCGGTGCAGGGCCCCGCGGGTGACGACACACCCGCCCCGATCCGGGAACTCGTCCTTGCTGCCGCGCTGAGCAGGTACGACGACGCCCGGTCCAGCATGCTGTCGATCCCCGGGACGATCCCGCCTCCGCCGCTGGCGGCGGTGCTGGCCGATCCGGCCCGTACCGCCACATTGGTGCTGCCTGACGCCAATCTCGAACTGACGTCGGCGCAGGCGTTCGGCCAGTGGTCGCGGGAACACGACGACCTGACCAGGACCCACACGGATCTTGTCCAAGCCGCGATTCGGCTCGATCTGGCGACCCGGCGACACGCCGAAGCGGTGCGGCGCGTCGAGCATCACCAGACCCGGCTCGCGGCGGCGTGGGTCGAACAGCGGGAAATCCGCGACGAGCTTGCCGACCTTCAGGTGCGGATCGCGGCGCAGGCAGCGGTGTGGCGCGCCCAGCAAAGTGACCTCGACCGGACCGGGGAGGAGCTGAGTCGGGCAGAGACGGAACTCGGTGATACGAGGACCGAGCTGCAGACGCGGCGGCGGGAGGCACAGGAGGCTGCTGATGCGCTCGCGATGTTCGATCGGACCCAGTCGGAACTTCCGCCGAAGGAACGCGATCCGGCAGCCCGGCAGGTGCTCGACTCCGCCAGTGGGCGGGCGGCCGAAGCGGTGGAGAGCAAACAGAGGCAGCTGACCGCTGTCGAAGAGCGGGTCGACTCCCTTGGGAAGGATATCGATCGCCTGTCGATGCTGCACCGGGCAGCCGATGCGGACCTGGCGGCCAGCTGGGCCGCGGAAAGTGTCCTGCGGGACAGGCGAACGACGCTGCGCGAGAAGGTAGCGGAGATCGGGGCGGAATGGGGCGCGGCCAAAGACGAGGAAGAGACCCGCGAGAACCTCCTTGCCACCGAGCGAAGCTCGTACGACGACCGAGCTGGGCAGTTCCGGCAGCAGCTGTCCGTGGTGGAAGGCTGGGAAGAGCGGCGCCGCGCGCAGGCTGATCTGACCGACCTGGGCAGCAGTATGTCGATGCTGGACACGAGCGGTCCGACCATCGTCGCCGGCCCGGATGCGCAGCGCATCCAGCAGGAGACGCTTGCTGCCCTGGACGAGCACTGGGGGTCCGCAGGACCGGACAGGGCGGCCAGAGAGCGCATCCGGCAGAGCGTGCGCCAGCTGACCACCGCTGGGGCGCTGGGCCGGGACGTACGCCAGGCGGGTACTCCGAGCGGAAGTGCGCACGTCATCGGTGCCGGCGACGACGCCGTCCGGGTCACGTTCCTGGCGGAGATGGTCCGTCGCGCCGACGTGTCGTCCGCCGAGACAGCCAGGGCGGCGATCGAGGGAGAGGCCCGCAGCCACCACGAGTCGCGGGTCGACACCAGCCAGGCCGCGCAGACCAACAGAAGCCTGGCGATCCCGGTCAGCGGCATCGCCGGTCTGGCCAACAAGATCCCGGTGCTGCGGGCGTTGAACGCCAACTTCTCGATTCACCTGATCCACAACCAGCTGTCCCGTCAGATACAGACCATGTTCGGCATGACGCATTCGCACATCCACCGAGTGCGCGAACCGCATCATCCGCACGACTACGACACCGTCTGGCGGATCCGGGTCGAGTCGGCGGACGTCCCGTTGACCGTTCAGTCCCCAGCGGCAGCGCCCACAGCGGCCTCGGACGCAGCGGCGGCGCGGCCGGTGACCCGTACCGTGCCATCGGCGGAGCCGATGACAGTGATGTTTCCGGAACACATCGCGCGCCCCAAGGCGCCGGACGTCGATGTGCAGGGGACGTTCGAGGATCGGGCCGAGCGACTCACCGACCAGCCGGTGGCGATCCTGGACGGCGTACAGGACCCGGGGTGGGTCGAGCGAGAGCTGCGTGGCCGCATCCCCAGTCTTGACAGTATGAGCCCGGAATCGCAGCGTCACCTGCTCCAAGCGGTGCGCAGTTCGAACCTCTCCGGTGGCTTCGGGCGGCTGCGACGTACGGGTGTGTTGTCTCAGCCCTTGTATGCCCGTGACGGCTCGTTCATCGGGGTTCTGCGTCTGGGGGCACAGCCCGCGCCGACCCGCATGCTGACGACGTCGCCCGGTACTCGAATCGAGTCCTATCAGCAGAACCAGGTAGGGGAGAGTGGCTCAGCCGGCCTGACGAGCAGTGGCGGGGTCGGCTTGGGGGTCGGCGCAACCTTGGTCGACTCCGACGCGACGATGGCCGGCACCTCGACCTTCGGCACCTACACCTCGGGCCTGGCCGGTGTCCAGGCCCGAGGGACGACCGGCAGCAGCCGATCTCAGCAGTCCGGCGGGTCGGCATCGTTGATGCGGGGCTGGAAGAACGGCAGCTTGCCCGGCAACAAGCTGAAGTCAGCCGACGTCGCGAACGTCGACCTGCTGTGGACCGCGGAGCTGATCGACGGCCGCCAGCCGGCCGAGCCGCTGTCGTTCCTGGGCCGGGCCGCGCGGCGCCAAGGTGGCCGGGTGCGGTGGGTGCCGCTAACCCTGTCCGGAGCCGACGAAGCGGTTCATCCACCGGCCGCCATCGAGCACGGCGGCACCGGGTCCGCCGGATACACCATCTTCAGCAACTTCCACGCCGTTCCGCCAGTCATCGGGCTTGGCGTCGACGAGCAGGTCGAACAGCAGCTCCGTGATCACCACTTCCTCCCGGAGGGGCCGAATCCCGGCCCGGAACAGGTCAGGAACCTGCACCGGCTGCTGGAGGTGACCAGTCCGGAATTCCGCGAGGCGCACTTCGACGAGTTTGACGGCGACTCGCTCTCGATCCCGTTCGAGAAGAAGCACTTCGCCGAGATCGAGCGGGTGATGGTCCGATGGAGCCTGAGCCGCGGCGGGCCCGCCGTCCACCGCGGCTCGACGGACGACGGCCGGCTCGTCTTCGGGGCCGAGGGCGGCACCGCGATGACCGGCGACCGGCAGTCGGACGGCTCGGTGTCGGGGCGGGTGCAGGGTACGGCCCTGGTTGGCGCGCGCAAGGAGGCCACCGACGTTCTCTCCTCGGTTCCGATCAACGTCGGCCCCTACGAGTACCGCCGGGGAGTTCGGCGGTCCGCACCAATAGGGCCGACGATCGAGCGTTCGACGATCGTCGACTCGCCGGGCGGTCCGACCCACGCCTTCGACCTGCCCCGCCTGCTTTCGGCCGAGATCCAGCGGGTCGGCAGCAACGAACCGTTCTGGACCTCCCGGGTCGACCGGGGCGGCGGAGCGGATACCGCCCATCAGGATGTCACCGTCCGGGCCTGGGTGCCCGACCTGATGGTGCTGCACGGCGACGCGGCGCCGGAGCCGGTGCGGCCGCTGCCTCGCCCGGTCACCGACGCCGACCGGGCCGGCCTGAGCCGCCGGCCGGATCAGCAGTACGGCCTGATGCCGGGCGTCACCACGGTCGCTGGCTCGCCAGCGCTCAAGCGGATGTTTCAGCAGTTGGCAGTCACCGTCTTCGGCGAGCCGAAGGGTGCTTTGCACAGCTGGTTCACCGGCTACAGCCCAGCCAGTGAGGCTTCCTTGTCGGCCCAGGCCCGGCGGGCGTTCGTCAGCCCGGGGCGGTTGCGGGACAAGCTCTCGCAGCTGCTGGCCGGCACCTACACGACCGAGCAGAACGTGGAGGAAGGCCAGGTCTCCATGTCGGAGGGCTACCTGGACCTGCAGGCCTATCCGGGGCGCCCCAGCTACCAGCCACCGCGTGACGGACAGGACCAGCCGAGCATCTACTACGAGGGAACACAGTCGATCACGGAAGGCGGCGGTGAGAGCCAGACAGTTGTTCGGCGGCACCGGGGAGACGGTTCGCTCTCGCTGATGATGATCATCGGAGGGCGTCGCGTCGAGGTACCGAGCATCGGTGGTCGCGCGAGTATCGACCAGTTCCAGCAGGACGGCGAAAACCAGAGCTCGACGGACATTCGCACGAGCATGAACACCGGCGAGGTGTATCCGGTCCGGGTCCCATTGACCTTCGTCGGGAGCATCAACGGCGCGCCACGCAACGTCGCCAGCACGGCGGCGGCAGCCGTGGATCAGGACTGGTCAAGCGAGGCGCAGCTGGCGCTCGACGTGCCGGACGCGATCGAGGCGTATCTCAGCTTCGACGAACTGGTTGCCCTGTGGCAGGCCCGGACCGCGCTCGGCGAGGACGGGCCGCCAATCGACAACCTGCCGGAGGACCTGACCGGCCGGATCGAGCAGGCAGCCATCCAGCGACAGGCGGACGAGGCTGCGCGGCGTGCCCATCAGACGCCGACCGAAGGCGAGGTGCGGTACCCGCCACGGCGGATCGTCTCCCGATTGGGTCTCGGCGACGCCACGGTTGTCGACGTCATGGAGACCGGTGGACCGGTCCGCCGACAGCCGTCGCCACCGGCCGGCGACACCGTCGCCGAGCCGAGCCGTGTGGTGGAGGTCAACGAGGCGGAGCGGCTCGGCGTCCTGCAGCAGCAGGACTCGGACGGCGGCGGGAACGTCATCGAGCTTGGGGCACTGCCGCGGCCGGCGACACCCGCAGCCGGATCCGAGGCCGGTTCGAATGATCGAATCGAAGCGGCGTCTGATGACGAGACCGCAGTCGTGCGGGATGACGGGTCCATCCCGCAACCGTCACATCGGAGCCTGTTCCGCAACGGACTGGCCCTCGTCGAACAGCAGCTGCCCGGCGTCACCCGGCCCGGCTCCACGACGTACATGCCCGGAGTCAGAGCAGGAATCTCCGATGCCAGTGCACCAGACGCGGCAGCGGCCGGCATGCCCGCCTACTTCAGTTCCGGATCGGCGGTCGCCCCCGTCACCATCGGCTCCCGCCCGTTCACCACGACCTTCAAAGGCCACGCGGTCGAGGGCTGGATCGAGCTGCTGGCGAAGCCGGCGGACGAGTTCGACACCACGGACAGCGTCAGGAGGATCTTCGGCCGCGCGCGGACCGACCGCTCTATCGAAGCGCACGGCATCGTGTCCGACTCGACGTCGGCTGCGATCGGCAACCTCCGGATCCTCGGCGGGAGCACCGCCGTACCGTTCGCCATACCGGCCGGCGGCAACGTGCGGTGGCACAGCGCGCGGGTCGCCGGCACAGTATTGGACGAGAGCGGCAGATCCGAATCGCAACGGCAGGGCGAAACGGACCAGTTCATCATTCGTCACATGAATGAGGGAATGGTCGATTTCGACGTGCCGGTGCAGCTGTCGGTTCGGGTCCGAGTCAAGCCGCTGCGGAACTCGGCGGTAAACGCCATTCTTGCCGTGTTCGCCAGCGATCGAACGGCGACCTCGGACTGGGTGGACGCGAGGGTCAGGGTGCGGGTGCCGGTCAGCGACACCAGCCCCAGGCCAGTCCAGGTCGCTCCGCCACGTTGGTTTGCGCCGGCGCGGCTGTTGCATGCCGATCCGCGTACAGAGATGCCGGAGCTGGCCCCGTACGACCCGGTGACTCCATCGATCCGGATAAGCTGGTTCAACGGCTACGATGAGCTCGTTTCAGCGGCCAGACAGCTGCTGCCGCAGACCAACGAGGATTCCGACGGTCGACGGGAAGTCGACAGCTACCTCGACGGACCGACCGGCGAGGCCAACGTCAATCGGCTGCTACGTTCGGCCGGAGCCGTTCGCACCTTCGCGGCGAGCGTGGCGAAGTCCATCGATTCGCGGGAGACACTCAAGATCGAACCGGTCGCCGCTACGCCCTGGGAGTTGTCCGACGACCAGATGGATGGCGATCCCGCGCGGTTCGTCATCGGCAGCGGCGGGACTGGCATCGTCGAGTACGCGCCGAACAAATCGGCAACGGCCGGCTCGGTCAGCATGGCAGCACGTGAGGGCATTGGTCAGGGTGACGCGGGTGTAACGGTCTGGGCGGCCCGGGGCCAGGCAGACCCGGCGTTCAAGATCGCACCCGGCAACTTCAGCACCGTACAGATCGATTATCCGACGCTGTCTGCGGTCGGCGGCGAGCAGATAGCGGCCGGCTCCACCATTAACGACGGTGACCGGCGGGTCCGGCGGTTGGCGGGCCAGCATGTGGGCGATACCAGTCCGCCCAACGTCCTCGCCCACCGCAAGGTGCTGTTCAGAGTGACGGGCACCCCCGGCGGGAAAGGGCCGTCGCCCGGCCGGCACAACCTGCCTGGCGCGGTCCGCTGGGTGGTGGCGATGGTCGAGGCCCGGGTACCTACCACCGACGTGCCAGGTCTCGTCCCTGCCGGTCGGGATCGGCAGCAGGACGACCAGCAGCAGGTTCCGCCGCGCGACGAGGTGGCGTCGGCCCGTCGCCAGCACCTCCTGACTGAGTTGACCGCACCGTTCACCGGCGATCGACGAGCCAGCGGCGAGGGCCGGTCGGGTGGCGATGTCGCCGGCGCGACGCCGGCCGACCGGGCAGGTTGGGTGCCGGTCGGTTCGCGGGTCGACGAGGACGCGATCCTGCGCGAGGCACCGTACCTCGGAGTCGATCGGGTCAATCCAGAGCGTTCCGACACGAACTGCGTATTTGCGGCCATTGTCGGGGACCAGTTGCGCCGTACCCGTGGTCAGGTGGGGTTCGTGGCACCGGCGTCGGTGGCGACCGAGGTAGGGGTGTTGTCGTGGTACGCAGGTCGTGAGTTGCGCGACGTGGCGGGAATCGACGCGATCACGGAGGCGATGTCGGAGCCGGGTACGTCGGCCGACGCCGCGGGCATCGTGGTGGTGTCCGGTCCGGATGGCGGGGTGGCGCACGCGTTCCGGGTGTTCCGCGATGCCGACGGTCGGCCGGTGTACTGGGATGATCAGACCGGTGGCCAGGCGCGGGTGCCTGCGGAACTGTCGTGGGTGCGGTTCGTGGCGACCGAGGGCGTGATGCGCCAGCCGGCGGCGCCCGCATCGGCGATGTCGGAAGCGTCTGCCGCCGGCTCCGAGGTGCGAGCCGGTGGCGGAGGCCTCGAGGGTGAGCGCACCATGCCGATCGGGCTGGTGCAGGATCCGAACGATCCCGACAATTCAATTGTCGATCCACTGGACGCCGACGGAGCAACCCTCGCATCAGATCCGGGCGGCACCTACCGAATCATCGGCGAGATCAAGAATCTGTACGAGCAGCTGGGCCACACCGACGAATTCCCACATGGTGTGCTCATGCTGGAACCGACCGAACACAGCGACCCGGGACTCGTCGTGATCCCTGAGCTGGTTACCGGAATTCTGCAGACCCTCGACGAGGAAGGCGGCCGGATCGCGGTCGACGATACGCTCTGGGGTCGTCTGGAACTCATGGAGCGGAGCTTCGAAAACGTCGGTGGTCGGCCCGGCTTCATGGACACCGATCTGGCTGACGTCCTCACCCGTGGCGGCGCGCGGCTTGAGACGCTGGATCTCGGGGACGACCCCATCGAGGTGGATGGGCGAATAGCGGCTCCGCCGGCAAGGGATGCCGGCGGGTGGCACTGGCACATCAACATGGGCGTGCCGATCGAGGGCCTGCATCCGTTCCTGACCCACGTGGCGGCGAATACCTGGCGAGACCAGACGGTCCGACACCAGGCTACCATCGGCCCCATCGGTTACCGGACCAGGGAGAATCTGGAGGCGGGGCTCGACTTTTCCGAGTGGGAGGCGACAATATTCCGGTCGCACTTCGGCAATCCGTCGGACCGGGTAGCTGGCGCGCTCAAAGGTGTGTTGGCGCTGATCTACGCACATTCAGCTGCGCTGGCCGATGACCTCGGAGACCAAGCCCTGACCAAGGCGCACCTCGCTGTGCTGTCTCGCCAGCCGCTGGCACTGTACGTCAAGCAACTACCAGTCTGGGTCCGTAGGTACCTGGCAAACTCGGCGCATCACATCCATAACCGGTTTGCTGAATTCTACGCCGAGCGCAGCGACACATTGAGGCACCGGCTCGCCATGGGTGCGGTACTTGGCGAGGTCGAACTGCCGCTGCCAGGCGAAACATGGACGAAGTCCAGATCTGATACATCGCCCTACGAGTATCTGCATGCTGCGCTCGAAGGTAGAGAACTGGATCAGTCCGTATTCGGGTCGATGACGACTCTGGACCAGTTGGACCACGCGAACGGGCAGTTGGCCGCGCCACTGGGCGTGCTCGAGGTTCGTTCGTACGGAGCGCGTCGCGGAACGGTCGCCGATGCTCGTCGGTGGTTCGAAACCCTCGCCGGGTTGGCGAAGTCGGAGTACGACCGGATCAAGAGCCTGCCCACCCTTCGACACGAGCCTCCGCCAAACTGGACCGATCTCGCTGGTGCCGGTCCGGTGGACCGGAGTGAGTGGGTGCCCGTCGGTTCAAGGACGGACGGGGACCGTTTCCTGAAGGACAATCCCGACCTGGCCGTCGATCGGGTCAATCCAGAGCGTTCCGACACGAACTGCGTCTTCGTCTCGATCGTCGCGGACGCCGCCTGGCAGTCGGCGGGCGGTGAGCGGTTCGTGGCACCGGCCTCGGTGGCGACCGAGGTCGACACGCTGGCGTTCTACGCGGAAGCCGATCTGCGGGAGGTTCAGACTCTCGACGATGTCGAGGCGCTGATGACGAGTGCGTTGTCTGACCGGGCGTCGGGGATCGTGGTGGTGGATGGCGTCGACGGTGCAGTGGCGCATGCCTTCAACGTGTTCCGTGAAGCCAGCGGGCAGGTGGTGTTCTGGGACGGGCAGGTAGGTAGGCCGGCGTCGGTACCGGGGGACATCTCCCAGGTGCGGTTCGTCGTCACCAGCGGGGTCGTACCGGGCTGGACGCTGTCGGACACACCAGCATTGTTCGGTCTGCGACCGTCGTCGTATCAACCGACCGACCTGGCCAGTGCCGTCACGGCATCGGCACCGTACGGATTCGAAGCTGCCCTCAGCTCCGAGCCGCACCTGGCGGTGTGGGAGCCCGACGGCGGCGTCCGGACCGAAGGCGACCCTCAGCGTCCGCAGATCTCGGTCGCCCGGATCTCCCCGGACCGCTATCTGCCACTGGACTACCCGGGTAGCGGGGTCGTTGCCGCCGAACTGCCGGCCGCGCAGGTGGTCTCCGGCCGGCAGACCGTGGGACTGTCACCAGCGATCCCTCCGATGGATCTGGACCCGGAACTCACCACTGCTCACCTGGCCGGCGGGCTTCTCCACAAGACCGGCCTACTGGAGCACGCGGTCGGCGACCCGGCGGATTGGGACCGCTGGCAGGCAGCTCGGTCGCCAAGCCGTTCTGCCACATTGGCGGACCTGATCGGACACGCCGCGTTGGCCCGGGACCTAACGGCAGCCTCAGGTGCCGAGGGATTGACTCTGCGGCCCACGGATCCGTCACCAGGTTGGCGTGGCCTGGAGCTCGTGGTGCGAGCGCAGCGGGTCGGTCCGTACCGGCTGACCGACGTGGGCGTGTGGGGGCCGGAGTACACCGGCCAGGTTGATCTCAGTCTGGAGCTGCGGGTCGACGGAACGACCGTCGGCAGCAGTACGGCGTACCTGACGGAGAGCCTGCGGCCCGTCGAGCCGACCCCGGCGGCTCCGTGGCCGACAGACAACGGCGACTTCCGGGATCTCCCGGTCGACCAGAACTGGTGGGCACAGGGCAGGGCGGCTGTCGGCACCGTCACCGCCGAGACGCTCGCCGACCTGGCCGGCGTGCTGCGTGCCGACGCCGAGCTGTACCGGACCCGAAACACGCCGCACGCGCTGCACGGCTACCTGCAGTACCGCCTCGCAGTCGGCCCCGGATCGGGGGGCGTCGCCTTCACCTTGCGGGATGCGAGGCCCACCGGCCTGGTCCGGATCGCCAACCAGCCCCGGATCGTCGTGGCGGCCCGGTTGGTCGCAACGACGGGGCCAACCGGTCACGCGACGGTGCCGACCGCTACCCAGCTTGCCGGCTGGGTCGAGGTCCTGCTGGACCCGGCAGCAGCTGCGCAGGTTCGGCAGCACTACCTCATGCCCCCGCCAACAATGGACAGCTACTCTCCACAGCCGATCTATTCGGCTCCCGCGCCCCTGTCCGCCGACGCCAGAAATCCCCCGGCCGGAGTCCACCCCGCGCTGTGGGAGCGGGTCGTCGCGAACCCGGCGCTGGCGACCAATGAGCAGCGGCTCGCCGAACTCGCGGCCGCCGCAACTCTGCCATTGGACAATCGGCTCCTGTCCTGGGTGGAGGCAATCGGGCGGGTTGCCGATCCGGACGAGACGGCCACCCGCCTCGGGCTCACCGACGCCGGACCCGCGCTGCGGCTGGCGTCGGAGCTCGCTATCGACCCACGTGCGCTGACGGTCTTCGCACCGCAGATCCGCGACCTGGTGGCCGGTGGCGGTGAGGTCACGGCGGTGCGGCTGGCCGCCACGCTGGCGGACCGGGGCGTAAGGTCCGCCCAGGAGCTGATCTGGCTCGGCGAGGTAGGTGCACGCCTCGGGCTTACGCCGCCGGACCTGGCACTGCTGCTGTCCTTCAACGACGAGCAGGTGCCGCTGGAGCTGCTGCACTCGCTCCCCGACGCACTGCTGCACGAGGCGCTGAACGTGGCGCAGCTTCGGCAGGAGCTGAGATCGCTAGACCCGCTCCACCGCGATGATCTGCAGGAGCTGTCCGGCGGGCGGGGTGGTGGGGCCCGGTCCCGGGTACTCATGGGGATGCGCGACGGTTTCGCGGTGCAGCTGCTCGCCGCAGAGCTCCAGGTGCGGCCAGAGCACCTTGCGGTGGTCGAGCCACAGATCCGCGCCGCGGCGCACGCTACAGCCGACCCTGAGTCTCACGTACCGACCGGCAATCGATCGCGGGCGCAGGCCGTGGCGGTCGCCGAAGCGGTGCGCGTCGCCCTGCGGGCAGAAGGAGTCGTCAACGGTCCGAACGCCCGGCGATATCTCACCCTGTCCGGCCGGCTCGGCTTCCTGGCGGGTGACCTCGCGTTCCTGCAGCCGTCACGACACTTCATGTTCCTGATGCACGAGACCTTCGGCGATGTGCCGTTGCAAATGGTGCAGGACGAGCTGCGGTTGCTCGGCGACGGTCAGGCGGTGCCCAGCAGCGCGCTGCACGCCGATCTGCCGCGCAACGTCTACTCGGCGAGCGAAGCGGCCGAGTGGGCTGCCCGGCTGAATATCGCCGCGCAGGTGTTCAACCGGCTGGTGGACCGGCTGCCGTGGTTCGAGCCTCGGGCCGTGCTGGTCGCAGGAGGCCGTGCCGGCCTGGGCCGGGACCACCTGCCCAACCTGATCGGACTCTCCGAGGGCATCGGCCGGATCCCGGACGATCTCGGCCAGCTGGCGCTTCGGCTGGGTGTGCCGCCGCAGCTTCTGTTCCGAACAGCGGCGATGATCGGGGTGGACCCACGCCATCTGTTGCCATTCCAGGCTCCGCTTGTCCGCTCGGTCACCGATCGCGGCGGGCCGCATGAGATCAGTCTTGGAGTGCTCGTCGAGTCGTTGAAGGTGACCACTGATCAGATTCCCATGCTGGACGGCGAGCTGAGGATTCCGTGGACCTTCCGGCAGACCTTCCGATGGATGGCGGGGCCGGGAGGTCGGCGCTACGACCCAGCCTGGATCGCCCAGCACCTGCCCATCATCGCCGACAGAAACTGGCCCGAAGGGCTCGAACTCGCGGTCGATCGCGAGCTACAGGAGGCTGCCGATCTCGCGCACGAGATCGAGCAGCTCGGTATCCGCGCAATGGCCGTACTGGACCGTACGCTGAGCGGACTAGCTCCGCCCGTGGACGGCGGTACCGGGATCGAGCTGCTGACCGCGCTCAAGGCGTGGCTTCCCGTTGTCGTCGAGGAGCGGCGAGACGAGCTGCACAGGGGCATTCCTGGCCTGAACTCGATGTTGGAGCGGCTGACCGAGACATTGCCGTGGCGGCTGACTAGCCGAGATTCACGCGACCAGAGGGTGAGCGAGGCAGCGGAGCAGATCGCCGAGAAGCTTCTCCATGCAGCCGAGTTGCGCAGCCGCGACGATCCGGCAGCAGCAGACCAGAACGGCCTCGACCAGCGGCTCCAAGCCCGTGCGCAGGAGGTTTCCCGGCACCTCGGCGAGTTCCATCGGGCCACACACCAGCGAGGGGCCGCGACCGCCGTACTGCGATCACAGCAGAGGGGACCGCAGGCGGACATCCACGTCGCTGCTCTGCACAACGCGGATACCGCCTACGTGCAGGCGATCGCCGCGCTCGCGGCGACCGCGCTGGAGGTGGCACCGGACCTGCCACACCGGGTCGACCGAGGCCAGGACGACACCACCAACCTCGCTGCAGAGCTGAGGGCACTGGCGGCCCTGTACCAGGAGACGCTGTCGCATCTCCCGCTGCATCGCACCGTCGAAACCATGACCGATGTGGAGCTGATCGAGCTGCTCGAGAAGCTGCCCGACCCCCGGCTCACCGATGAGCAGCTGGCGCGCGGCGGCGAAGCATGGCTCAGTACCTGGTGGTCGGATCGGTTCCCTGAGACTGACGCCGCGCAGATCGAAGCCGACTTCACCGACCGGAGGTGGCTCGATCATCGAGCCGTCCTGCGGCTATCGGACGTGCTCGAGGTTACCCCCGACAAGGTGCGGTACCTCAGCATCGCGATCCACCGGGTGCCGGCCGATCTGTCGGCGTTGGCGGTCGAGTTCGGAGTCTCAGCCAAGGGACTGTTCACTGCGGCGGACTTCTGGCAGGTCGACCCGGCCCTGCTCGGTGCGAGCGGCACCGCCGGCCGGTCGGCCACCTGGGCGGCGCTGGGGGAAGCCGCTGGGGCGCAGACAGCGGCTGATCATCTCGCCAGGTGGGCGGATGCCGGCCAGGTCACCACCGACGGGCCGACCCATCCACTACGTCCGTACCCGGAGGAACGCAATCCCGCCTACCTCGCCCGCGCTCTCGGTGTCCGCCAGAGCAGGCTGGATGCCTCGACGCTGCCGCAAAGAACAATGCGAGACTGGCAACGAATGGTGGACTCGCTCTCCGCTGAGGCGGAACACGACCCGCATGAGATCGCGGTCCTGGCAGCCCGGTTGCGGGTGAGCGTGGAGTGGGTGCGTGGGTTCAGTCTGGTGATCGGTCGGGTGCCGACCGATCTGCCGGAGATCGCCGAACGCCTCGGCGTCGCTGATCCGGGCCTGGTCCTGGCGTACGCCGCCGAACGTGCGATGGACCCGGCTCAACTCGCCGACGCCGACGCCGACGCCGACGGGCTGCGCGGGCTGACGTCTGGTCCGCCCGCCCGGCGGTTCGGGCCCGTCGAGCAGCTTCCGGACACCGCACCGCGAAACCCCGACCCGACGGTGCTCGAGTCGCTCTGGACGGTCTTCAGGCGGACGGGCGAAATTGAAACCAACCTCATCGATCTCGCAGAATCAGCGGGGCTCACCCCCGCCGAACTGGCGAGCCTTTCCGGCAATCTCCTACAGCCTCCCGATCTGGTGTCGGTCGCGGCGCAGATTCTCGACCCGACCGGAAAGGGAGTCGCCGGAGCGGTCGAGACGCAGTTCCGATCCTGGGCAGACCGGCTGGAGCAAGACGCGTACCTGGAGCTCAGCGAGCTCGGCTGGGTACATCGCGCGCTGGGCTCCCAGCTCAGACTGCGGAATCTGCTGGCGGAGGACAACGCAACTCTGGAGGCGGTCCTCGCCCTACGTATCGCCAATCGGCAGCTCTCGCCCTGGTCCCTGACCGCGTTGGGGGGGCGAGACCGTCCGGTGGACGCCTTCGAACTGCTGCGGGCGGCGGTCGGTCGGACGACACGGCCGCCGGCCGACGTCACCCCGTTCATCGACAGCCTGCCGGTTCCGACCGATGCCTTCATCGGTTTCCGCCAGCCGCGCGGCACCGGTCTGGTCGCGGTCACCGACCTGATGCGGGTGCTCGACGTGTCGACGAGCAGCCTGGCCGGCGAAGGAACCAGCATGACCGTGTCGCTGTCCGGAAACGAAGGGTTCTGGCGGCATTACAGGAGCCTCGCCGACCAACTGCCGGCCGTCGAATCGGTCACCATCCGTACCGGGTACGGCACGGACGCCACGGCGTACCTGCGGTTGGCGGAGATCTTCTACGCGACCCAGCCGGTGCTACGTCGCCTGGGTGTCCTTCCCACGGTGCCGGCTGCCGACGTCGCTGATCGAGAGCGGTACGGCTTTGCATCGGTCCCGGAGTTGTTGTACCGGCATCGCCGCTCGGGCGGGGTGCTGCAGCTCGAAGTGCAGTGGCGTGCGGCGGACACAGTGACCTTCCGGCTGCCTGGTGTCGGTGGGACACGCCTGCAGGCCGCTGTGCTGCTCTACGCAGCGATGGTCGATCATGCGAAGAACAGCGAGCTTGGCGATACGTTCAGAGACCGGGCTTTGGTGTCGGCCGCAAACGACGATCGGGCGACGATCATCGATCGGGCAGTGGCCGACCCTTTCGCGGCCGCGAAGGAGCTGTTCTCCGTCGTGAACGACCCAGCCGCACGGGCACAGCTAGCGGCGATGTACCTCGTAGATGGTTGGCAGCCTGACCCGGGACTGGACCGAGTTGCGGCAGTGGAGCCAGTGCCGGCTGACGACTTTGACGTCTTTGACGACCAGAACGCCGACGTGGAGCTGGACCTCGATGACATCCCGCTTCTCGAGCGCGGCTTGGACCCGGATTTCGATGCCGGCCACCGGAGCGTGTTTCGGGCTCGCGTCTTCTCCAGCTCCAGCGCCGGCTCCGGTCGGAGCCTGCCCCCCGAACCGGGCGCGGGTCGCGACTCCTATGAGCTGCCGCCGCTGGAGCTCGGTCCGATTCGCTCCGAGCTCATCGAGATCCAGGTGGTCGAGCAACGACTCATGTCGCCGGGGACTAGCGAGGCGGTTCCGGAGCTGACGGAAAGCGGGCGTCAGCAGTTCGACAAACTCCGCGACCTGCTCGGTGCGGCACTGTCCGAGAGGGAACTTCTGCTCAGCTTCACTACGCCTCCGTCTGCCTTCCATAGTTTTCTCGGAATCCACCTCAGCCTTACTGACGGCGATGCGGTGCGGCTGCTCCGGACAGAGCAGCTTCCGCTGCCGGCGAACGTGTTGGCTCAGGCGTATCGCACGCTGAACGACCTTCCGCCGGACTTCGTCGCTACCGACGACTGGATCAAAGCTCACCTGGAGAAGTACGCCGACCATTGGGCACACATCGTCGCCGACTATGGAAAGGTGGACCATCCGGCCTCGGCGGTTGACACCAATGTCGAGGTCCAAGCCTGGCACGCCCCGGAGTTGACACCGACCGACCCCATTGGGTCGAGCCTGCGTGAATGGGTCGTCGACCGGATCGATCGCGGGCTGTACCCGGTGCCATACACCGACGACGACCCGGACGGCCTGCTACCCGGCCGGAACCGCGGCCCACACGGGGCGCGACTCGACTTCGTGGTCAGCCTGCCGGTGTCACGGTCAGCCAACCCGTGGACCACCGTGACACCGCTGGACCGGCTGCTGCGGATCGAGGCAGCCGCCTGGAAGACCGGCATCAGCTCGGACGAGGTGGTGGGCGATCCCGGCACCGACTTGGTGAACATCTCGCTGGACCTTGGCGCGGCCGAGCGGCCCTGGCGCAGACTCGGCTACATCCTCGATGTCCTTCGCCGGTACGGTGCCCGCCCGACGCCCGGCTCGTTCGCGGTGACCATCGACGGCGTCGACGAGAGCTCCGTGACAGCCGTCGGGGACCTGGTCCGGCGGCACTCCGACGTCCTCGGCCGGCTAGCCACCGATCCTGCTGCCGGTCGGATCCGCCAGACGCGCGGCCGTGATGGGCTCGGTGCTGACCCCATCGAGTCGGTCGACGGAACCCTGGTCCTGCGGATCTTCGACCCCTTGACCCTGGACCTCGGGTTGATCCAGGCCGAGGTCAAGATCGCATTGGGCCTGGTGCGGCTAGCCCAACGGAGCACCATCGAGCCGGACAGGGCTGGGCCGCCGGCCGGTGACCGGGCCACTGGCCGGCGGCCCGGTGTAGTCCGTTCAGCCGGCGGCTGGCGTCTCTACGACAGTCCGGACGATGCCGCAGATGCCTTCATGTCCGAGCTGTTCAGCGACATCACCGACCGCTGGCAGGCAGCTGCCTTGTTCCTGGTGACTCCCTGGCATCCGGGGCCCGGCCATGACGGTCTGCCGGTCGGCCTCGGCGCGGACGAGGCCCAGCAGCTCGGGCTCGCGGCGCCGTGGCGCGACGACGATCTCACCCACGCCACCGTCGAGCACCCGACGGTGCTGCTCGCTCTGCTGCAGCAGCAGGGCCTGCTCACCCCGCAGATGCTCGCCACGGACCTCGCCGGAGTCACCTTCCCGCCCACGTTCTGGTCGGATCTCGTCGATCGTCTCCGCGCAGCGCAGCGGCTGTCACCCTCGGGCGATGGCGCGGCGCTGGTCGCGCAACGAGCGCAGGCCGCCAAGGCCATCTGGGACGCGTTGCTCAGCAGCAGGCCGCTACAGGAATGGCACCTGTGGTTCAGAACTGCGGGGGAGCTCAGCTACCCGTCAGACGCCGACGTGCCCACTGCCGTCAGTGCCGCTCGGCCCGCCCCCGCCGTCAATTCTGTCCTGCTTCGCCGAATCGAACTGCCCGTCGGTGCGGACTCGTTCCTGGAGGCGCTCCGGGACGCCGCCCGCCGCCAGCGGGTCGACCTGCCGCCCGCGGCGGCCACCGCCCAGGGACTGGGCGGGTACCTGGGCAGACAGGCAGCCGCGGACCCGACAGGTGCCACGTCGACGCCGACCATCGGGCAGCTGATCGCCGCGGCATTGCCGCTGAGCATACAGCTGATCTTGCGACCCGACGCGGAGCTCGCGGCTCTCGCCGAGCAGCCGGGGTTGGCGGCGGCGACTGACCCCGCCGACCCGGCCGAGCAGACCCGACTCCAGCTGCGGCGCGAGGTGGCGGCCAGCATCGACCGGGGCGACGACGCTACCCGTCTGCTGTTGTCGTTCGTCTTGCGGCGATATCCAGAACTGACTGCGCATGACCCGATACTCGAAGTGTTGCGGGGGCTGACCCGAGACCGCGCTGCGATGCCGACCGCAAGCCAACTGCTGGCTGACCTGCTAACCCGGCAGGGTAGTGGAGTCAGCACCGCCGCCCCGATCGCCGTGGAGTTCGCGGCGCGGGTGCTAGACCTCAACATAGTGGTGACCTCGCCGGAAGGAACCGTTGCGTATCGGCCGCAGGCGACAGAGACCTTGCACCTGTGGCAGCACACGACCGGCTACGGCAGCTACGGCCCGCGCCCCGATTCGCTGAGGATGGAGGAGTCGCCGGAGATCTTCGACAGGGAGCGGGCTCGGATGCGCCTGCGGCTGGAACAGGGCCTGGAGCTGATCCCGCTGCGTGACCGGGTGCCGCTGGTCGAGGTGGACGGGATCAGCCGAGTGGCCGTCGATGTCCGATTCGAGATCATGCTGGCCGACAACGATGCGTACGCCAGCCAGCTGAGCCGGCTGCAGGCGGTTCCTGCAGTCGATGTCTCGTACACGGCGGATTCGATCACCATATCCCTGCCGGTGACGGGTCGGGATGAGCCGCTCAGCTGGGTAACCAGCTCGCTCGTAAGGATGGTCCAGCCGCAGGTTGTCCGCGTCGAGATCATCGCCCGTCCGCGTGACGGAGAGCTGGACGATGCGGCGGCGAGCCGACTGGACAGCCTGGCCGATGGACATGACGCCACAGTGCAGCGGATGCTGACTGCGGACACGGCGCGCGACGAGGACATGTCCCTGGACACCAGGATCGAAACAGGCGACGGGCTCACCCTGACTACCCATGGCACCCGGCTTCGCCCCGAGATCCTTCAGGCGCAGGCGCGGCTGGCTGCCGCCGGGCTGGCTGCCGCACTGCGCGGGAGCCGGTACCTTGACCAGGACCTGCCCCCGGACACCCTGCCGAACCCAGCCCGGGCCGATGCCGATTCGCGTGCGGCGGAGCTGCGGTCCGACGAGCCGTTGCGGCCAGGGCGGACTCTGCCGGGCCGTCGCCTGATCGACGAACTGTTCGTCGATCCGGACGACCAGCGGGAGGCCGCGGCGCTGTACCACCTCGGCTGGTGGCCAGGCCAAGAGGAATCACCGGTGCGCCCGGAGCGACGGGCGCCGCTCGACGAAGCAACCCTCACCAGGGAGGTACGCAGGGTCTCAGCGCTGGGCAGGGCAGCCTGGCTGGCAGGTAGGCCGACGGAAGCAGACTGTCTCACCCTTGCGCAGAAGCTCATCCGGCGGTTGGTCGGTGCCGACGTAGTCGGTCTGGCATCGCTCGTGCCGTACACCCGGGACGATATTGACCTGGACCGGAGGGCCGAGTCCTGGCTCGCGGACCGGCCGAGCTGGGATCGGGTGCAGTCCTGGGAAGCGGTCGAGGCTCAGTTGATCGACGCCGGCCCCGGGGCGATGGCCGTGGTGCTGCTGCGCCGACCGGGCCGTGCAGTTGGCCACGTGTATGCCGCGTACCACGACGTGGACGGTGAGGTGCACTGGCTGGACCCGGTCCGCGGCGACCGCGACAGCGTCTTCACCCAGGGCGCGCGACCTGAGCTGCTGGAAGCGGCGGCGGCGGCGCGGGGGTTGATCATCGACGCGGACGGAGTCGTGCTGTCCCCGGATCGGACCGATCCGGCGGCGGCCGAGTCGACGTCGATCGCGATGGCGATCGTGGACGCGCCACTCGGTGGGCCGTACCGGGGGATCGGTTTCGAAGCCGAGTGGCTGCTGCCTATCGCGTTGCCTGACGGCGCTGATGCGTACGACGCCAGAGAGGATGTCCTCGCCGAGACGACCGACGGGTCGCTCACCATCAAGGTCGAGGCTCGGCGGTTGTACGTCGCCGATGGGCAGTCGGGGGCGCCGCGCCGGGTGTTCATCAATTCGCCTGCGGACGGTCAGATCTCACGACGCCACGTCGCGCTGCCAGAGATCATCTCCGGGATCATTCAGAACTTCCCGGAGGAGCAGGGACGCATCGAGGACGCCGACGCGTTGTGGGAGCGCATGGCGGCGGTGGAGCGTCGGCTCAACGAACGGCTCGGCCCGGGAACGGGTCTGCCCGGGGTGCCGGCGCAGCCGCTCAGCGAGGTCCTCGACGGTCTCGGTTTCGAGGTCAGCGACTCGACCGCCAGGATGTTGATCGGGCCGACGCCGGAAGGGGAGCCGAGTGCGCTCCATGTCCACATCACCACGGCGGCGGCGACCGAGAGCCTGCTCGCGGGTCTCACGCACATCGCCGAGAACACCTGGCGTGACGCGGCGACGGGTCTGCCGGTCAAGGAACGGTTGATCGACGGACTGGCATTCGGCCAGGCCATCGCCCGGGACACCCGACGGCACTTCAGTGAACTAGGTCTGACACTCTCCGACCGGGTACTCGACGCCGTCCATGGCTTCCTTGCCCTGCTCTATTCGCATTCGAGTGCGATAGCCGCCAAGTATCAGAATCCACTGGTGCTGAACAAGCGACACAACGCCGCTTTGTCCAGGGTGGGGATGGTGTGGTTCTGGGCCGAGCTGCCGCTATGGATTCGGATGCGGCTGATGCTGAACGCCGACGCCATGATCGGCGAGCTTGGTGAGAGGATCGTCGACGAGGTTGCCCGGACGCAGCCACCGGCGGTACTCGACGGAGGATCAGTTCCCGGGTGGGCCACTGTCAGCGAGTACTTCAGTGCACCGCTGCGGGGCCGCTGGATCAGCCAGCAGGACGCGTTCACCGGGATGTCCGAATGGTCGCAGCTGGATTCGAACGCCGGCCGGTTGCGGGTCCCCGTGGGCGGGCTCGAGATCCGGTCGTACGGCTCGAGGTGGCTGACAGTCGCGCAGGCCCGTGAGCACGTCGAGCGGCTCGGGAACGTCTTCGCCGCAGCGTACGAGGAGGCTGCGGCGTACCCCGTGCTGCTGCGGGACGAGCCGCTGCCATCGTCGGATGCTCCGTCCGATGTGCACCTCGACGTACTCGTTCTCTATCAGGCGGTGGATCTCATCGCCCGCGGGGACTTCGACGCGGCGGTGCGCCGGGTCGACTCGACGCCGCAGGTGACTGCGGAGCTGGCAGGCAGGTGGGGCGCCGCGCTCACCGTGCTGGCCGACTTCGAGAAGCGGTCGAACGTCGATCGTCGTCATCAGCTGGGTGCCGACCTGGAGCGGATCGCCGACCACCTGCTCACCCGGTGGATCGACGCTGTCGTCGACGCACCGACCTGGCGGGACGCCGCCGACATGTGGATCGATACTCGCGATCTGTTCCGCGACGACACCGGGAAGCTGGCCGGCGAGCACCTGCGCGCGCACCTGCGGCACCGGGCTCACGATGCTTCGGCGGGCGATGTAGTCGACCGGATCAAGGCTGTCAGCGAACTTCTCAGAGCTGCCCGGACCGGTGCGGACCCGGCGGCGCTGCGGTATCTGACGGGATTGGACCCGGAGCGGCGGGTCGAACAACTGGCCTCGCTCGCTGAGCAGATCGGCCTCGCCTCGTCCGTCAGGACCTTCCTCAGAGCGCGGGGTATCGTGCTCAGCGAGTCCGAGCTAACCGCCCTGGACGAGGTCCGGCGATCATCAGGGTCGCGTCCGACGGGCGCGGCGCTGGCGGCGTGGGCCAGCGCGATCGCTGGGATGGCCGCAGGCCATGAGCCATCAACTGGCCGGCTGTTGCTGGATTTCGCCACCGATCTCGTGATGCCGACGATCGACGAGTGGCTGGCCGAGTCGGATGAGAATCTGGCCAGCAGGGGTTGGAACGCAGTCCGTTCCTACCTCACCGGCCGGGGCAGCACAATGTTGCCTCAGGTCGCAAGCCGGCTCGCCGGTCAGGTCGACGGCCCGGCTGGCTATCGTCCGGGCGACCAGGCCACCGAGCGGATCAAGGCGATCGTCGACCTGTTGGCACCCGGGCAGGCCGAGCGGGTCGCCCAGCTGTTGACCGCCCCGGACCCAGTCGAACGGCAGCGCGCGATGCGCGACCTCGTCGCTGCGGTGCCAGCGGCGCGGATCGGGAGCCTCGTGCCGTTGTTTACCTCGGTCGAGCTCGATGAAAGTGGGGTCAACGACATCGAAATGGTGCGGTCGATCGCCGCCCTGATCGATGGGGATGTGGACACGGCAGCCCGGATCGTCGATGCGGTAGCGGGTTCGCTCGACGGCCCGGCCAGGGTTGCCTGGGCGAGGTTCCTGGACCAGCGGATCAGCTCCCAGGGCATCGAGGTGAGCAGCCTCACCGATCCGATTGTCGACAGCAGCGTCGACCAGTGGTTGAACTCTCCGACCTGGGAGCAGTCGCGGGCCGCGTTCACCTCGATGGCGCAGGTCCTGAACCGGGCCGGCGATGGGGCCCGCTCCCGAGGACTGAACCGGGCGATCGAGCAGAGCAGCCACCCGTCGGACGATGATCGGGCCGTCGCCACCCAGGGCATTTTCCAGCTTTCCCGCGTCGGGCTCGAAGACGAGGCGTACGACTACCTGACGCAACCGGACCCGCGGCATCGCCGCTCACTCTTCCTCGACCTGCTCGCCGACCCGGAGGTGCCGGATCTGACGCAGCTGGTGAAGTTGACCCGAGGCGTCGACCTGGCCGGGGTCGAGCAGGTGGACGTCGCACTGCTGAACATCGTGATCGACCGGGCGGCCGGCAGCGAGGCGGACGTCAGTGGCAAGCTGCTGCTGCTGTGGGCGGAGGATCCGACGCAGGTGACACCTGACCACGCGGTGCTCGCTACGCTGGCGGACAGCCCGGATCAGCAGACGGCCCGCGCCGTGGAGCAGACCCGTGCGTTGATCACCGCGTTCGGCCCGGGAGACGACCTTAAGCAGGGCGTGGCGGGCGGCGTCGGGTCGGCGGTCGAGCGGTCGGAGCTCGCTGAGTTTCTGGCACCGCCGCCGGAGGCGAGTTCACCGCCAAGCCCTGATGGTGAGCTGCTGACCAGGATCTTCGGATCGACGGTGCCGGCCGGGGAGTTGACGTACCGGCCGTCGAACGCCCAAGCGGCATTCGACCTGCGGTCGATGACCCAGGCGCTGCTGACCGCGTCCGGTCTCGAGCCGCGGACCTCGGCCCCCGGCGACCGCGAGCACGGATTGGACAGCCTGGCCGGCCAGCTCGGTGTCACCCGTGCCGATCTGCCGTCGATCGGCTACCTGGCCGCACGGGCGTACGGGGTCAACGGCGTCACCGTGCCCAGGCTCGTCGCGGCGCAGCGGGTGCTCGCCAGGCTGGAGCGGGACCCGTCCGGGCCGGACCTGGTCGGCGAGCCGCTGGTCGAGCGGCTGCTCGCCGAGGCGCGGGCCGATGACGGCGACACCGACTCCACCATCCGGCTCATGCGGGTGCTCGAACTCGCCGCGCAGAGGTACATCGGGCGGCCGGGCATGCAGGGACTGGCGAGGCGGTACGTGCGCTCCGCGCGTCTGGTCAGTGAATCCGGCGTGGTCGAACCGATCGATGGTGAGGGTCGGATCTGGTGGCTCGGCGACGACGATGTGCCGGTCGGGATCCTCCCGGTGGACGGGACGCTGGTGGTCGCGTACGCGGCGGCCGCCGATCTCGCCCCGGCCGACTGGCCGGTGCCCGGAGGCGCCGCGCTTCTCGTGCAGCTGGCCGACGCCGTCCGAAGGGACGTCGAGGCGGACCGTTCGGTTCCGGTTCTGCTGGTTCCGGTGGCCGACGGTCCGGTGGAGATCGGCCCGATTCGGGCTGATCTGGCGGGGCTGGACCGTCGCGTGGGTGGCCTGGGTGTGTCGATCGCCGACCCGGTGGACCGCAGCGCGGTCAGGCCGGCATCCGACTCGTCGTCGGTCGTGACCGAGTCGTCGCTCGGAGCGCCCTGGACCAGTGATGAGGTGGGATGGTCGCCGGTCGCCCCGGACGGCACCCCGCTGAGTGTGGTGTCGGAGACGCTGGCTGACGGCCGGACCAGACAGGTGGCGGGCCGGCTGGCCGCCCCGGACAGGTTCGAGATCGTCGACCCGGCGACTGGCGCGACGATCTACCAGCTCAGCCGGGACACCGCCGGGGCAGGGTCGGTGACCTGGACCGGCGACGCACTGTCCCCAGCCGACATCCGGCACTTCTACCGGATTGCCCGGGAGGTCGGTTGGACCTCAGTGGACGGCCGGTGGGAACGGGCGAGGCATCGGGTGAAGCGGGCGGTGGGCTGGCGGACACCGCGCGACAAGGCATGGGAGTTCGTCCAGCGGGTCGTTGCCGACGGCCAACGGATCCGCGACGACCTCCTACTCACCGGCTTCGGCCTGCACCTGGCCACCGTCAACGAGCGGACCGTGCTCGTGCGCGCCGAGGTCGATGCGCAGGGGACCGTGGTGCGGGCGCTGCGGCCGTTGCCGCTCGACGAGGCGCTGCGTCGCGACGGACTGAGCTGGCTGGTGGCCGACCTGCTCGGGGCAGGCTGGAAGGTACGGCACGGGCCGGCTCAGGAAATCCACACCGAGTCGAAGCGGCTCGGGGTGAACGTCTTCAACGAGTCGGACACGGGCAGGTTCTTGGCGGCCCACGATGCGCTGCTCGGGTTGACGCATGCGCGGGAGAGCCGGTTGTTCCGGGTCGCCGACGCGGCGGTCGTCGCCGAGGTCCGCGCCGTCGCGCGTGACCGGTACCAGGTCCTGGTCAGCGGGCCGGACCAGAACGACCAGCGGCGCCGGGCAGAGCGGATCGAGGCCTGGCGCCAGATCGTGCACCTGATCGCGGACCGGATCGGTCTGCCGCCACCGGTGGTGATCTCCTTCGTGACCCGGGCCGGTGACGACGAGCACGCGTGGGGCAGCTTCCGCGGCAGCAACTGGCACATGTCGCTGTCCATCGACCGCTCGGTCGATGACGTCCTCAGCACGGTCCTGCACGAGATGCTGCATTTCGAACAGCGAGCTGCCGCCTACTACCGCACCACGGTCGACGCCGGTCACGATTCCGATGCGGACTCCGATCTGGAGCTCTGGACACCTGCGGCTGCGGCTGCGATCACGGACCGGGGTGTCGCCAATGCGCTGACGCAGCTCTGGCCTCCCGACGATCGGCTGCCGGTGGTCGCCCTGCGGCAGATCGTGGGCGACCCAGACAGGACATACGCGATCGACCCACAGGCTGCGCTCGATGACGCCGGGCGGGCCATGGCCGAACCGGGTTCGGCCAGGGCCGGCAGCCGAGTCCACCGACGGCTGCAGGTCGGCGAAGCGAAGTGGCATCGGACGCAGGACGAGCTGTACTCCGAGTACGTTGCCCGGCCGCTGGAGGCACCTGCGCTGCATCTGCAGGCCGTGTTCGATGCCGGTGGCTCGGTGCGCGACTGGAGCGCGGAACCGCGGGCGCAGGTGCCTTCGATCGACGGGTACGAGGTGGTCAGACTTGGCGCGGCCGGGACGTTCATCCGGCCGGTGGGTTCATCGGCGGAGCCGCCGAACCGGCTGCCCCCGCCGTCGAACCCGTTGGTGGTCGTGCAGGTGGCCGACCCGGCGCGGGCTGGTCAGGTCCTGACCGAGCTACGGGAGCACCTTCCGGACCATGCGCTGGTGGAGTTGATCACCGACGGGCCGACGACTGCGCCCTGGGCGTCGGCGGAGCAGGCGGTCGGTCTTGCCCAGCTGCTCACTGGCTCACGTCGACTGCTGCTCGGCATCGAAATGGTCGATCCGGACGGCCGGCTGGCCGACCATTTCGTCGCGTTCGGTCCGACCTTCATGGAATCGATGCATCCGTTCGCCGCCTTCTACCGGGTGCACGTCACGCCGGTCCCGCTCGGGCCGGACGGGGCCGTCCCACTCAGCTCCCGCGGTGGTCGGAGAGCAAGGCGATCCAACGTGGAGCTCCGAGCGGTTGGTGGGCGGCTCTGGGCCGGGGAACTCGACGATGCGCCCCAGATCGACGCCGGCGACCCTCAGGTGGTGATCGGATCGCCGTCGCGGGACACCCCGTGGCATCTGTGGTGGCAGGCGTTGGAGATCGTCCGGATCATCCAGGTCGCCGGCGGGGCCCCGCCCAGTCCGGGCGACGTGCGCGTCCACCGGCCGCAGCCGCGGCCGGTGGAGTTGCCGGACGTCGGGATCGGGTCGATCCACGACATCACCGACCAGGATCGGCAACTGTTCCGCGCCGCGTTCGGCGACAAGCACCTGCTGGATCCAGAAGTGTTCGCCGTCGAACGCCGGGGAGCGTCGTTCACCGCATTCCATGTGGTCGACGCGCTGCTGGACGCGGCGGGTGTCGATCCGGCTGCGACCGATCCGGCCACACTCGTCGCAGCCCTCTCCGAGCTCGCCAGCCGACTGGGCATGGACGATCCGGTGCTGCCGGCGCCGCAGCAGGCCCGGCAGAAGCTGTTCGCCGTCGGATTCGCGGCGGCCCGGGAGCACGGTGTCGGCAGCTTGACGCAACCAGTGCTGAACCGGACCGTCCAGCAGCTGTCGCCGGACCAGATCGAGGACCTGCTGCAGCCGGGCCGGTTCTCGGACGATTCGAGTGTCGGCAGCCACGGCGACTTCATGAAGGATTTCGCGGCGGATGACCTGGCGGAGCCGATGCAGGTCCGCGATCTGGTCCCGGACCCCGGCCGCGGATTCCTGGCCGACGGAGCACCGCTGATCATGCACCGCGACGTCGTCTCCGGGCGGTCGGTGCTGGCGCTCCTGTCACCCGATGACTGGGCGCAGGTGTCCGGCGGGGTGCGCCACCCGACGCTGGCTGATCCGGCAGCGAACCGCATCTGGCTCCCGCCCGGCGAGCTGCCCGCAGTCGTGGTGCACGGCGACGGCGAGTTCGTCCGCGTGCCGGTGGGCCGTGGCGGGCGGACGGGGCAGGTGTCGCTGACGGCGGAGCAGCTGGCGACGGTGACCGCGGACCTGCCGCTGGATCTGGCCCTGCTGACCTGCCGGGCCGGCGAACTCGACGAAGGATTCGCGCAGCGGTACGCGGCCGCGCGTGGCGGCACGGTGCTGGCCTCCCGCGACGACCTCTACGTCCCGTTCGAGTCGTCGTCGCCCGGGCAGCGCTCCGATCCGCCACAACTGATCACCCGGGCGGTGGGCGCGGCCGGGGCCGGGCGTTCCTGGGTGCTGTTCGTCGGCGGTGGCGCGGGTGAAAGCTGGGACACCCTGAACGACGTGACAGAAAGGGACATCGGGCGGGACATCGACTTCGACGGCTTCACTTCGACGGATTCCGGCGCGGACGGTGTACGGCTCGGTGGCGGTGTCGAGGACGAGGAGACGGTCCTGCTGTTCTTTTCCGACGACACCGCACCGGAGTCGGTCCGGGGGCAGGTACTCGCCTACGCTCCGAACGGATCGTTCCGGGTCGAGGTGGAGACCAAGACGTTTTACAAGTCCGGCGACCGGTACTACCGCACGGAGGAGGACGCACTCGAAGACGACGACAACGACGACCACCGGGTGGAGCCGGTGAGGCTCGGCATGATCGAGCGGGTCTCCTCGGTGTTACAGGTGCATCCGCACGAGGCGGGTCGCTACCAACCCGATCCGGTCTTCACGGCGTTCGCACGGATGGCGGCGGCAGTCGACACGATCCCTGGTGACCCCGGCTCGGGTCCGACGATCGCGTTGACCGACCTGTACCAGTCCGAGCAGTTGGTGTTCACCGAGTTGGGGCAGCGGACCTGGGTAGGGCCACGGCCGATCGGCGACGGCCCGGGGAACCATTTCCACTTCACCTTCGGTGTGACGTTCGGTGGGTTGAGGGAGTTCGTCCGGTTCGCTGAGCGAAACGTCTGGCGCGACCAGTCAGTGGGGTACTACACCAGGGACCACCTGAGCGACGGCATCGCGTTCGGGGACCGGGTCGCCGCACGGTTCACCGCGGCGGCGATGGACGGCGGATGGTTGCCCCAGGGCACAGCCACCCCTGCGGTCGACATGACTCGGGTCAGCCCCGGTGTCCGGCTGCAGGCACAGATCATCAGCGGATACCTTGCCCTCGTATACGACACCGTCGCTGGCCAGCTGCACAGCCTCGATCTGCCCGGCCTGAACAAGACCCACGTCGCGTTGCTGTCCCGTATGGAGTCGTTTCAGGTCGCCCTGCCGGCAATGCCGGCAGACGCGCGCTCCTACCTGGCGGCCGACGCCGGGGCGATCAAGACGCTCTTCCGGGAGATCTTCCTCGCGCGGGTGCCCGACCACGAGCGGCGCATGCGCGTACAACCGGGGCGCCTCGGCGACATCGACATCGGCGAGGGACCGGACTCCGTCACGGTCGACGAATCCCTCATGAGTGCGCTGGATCCCACTGCCCGACCCGTCCAACAGGTCGAGGTGATGGATGCGATGAGCACCGTGCCGAAACCGGACCTCGCCGACGGGACGCTGCTGGTCCCACATCTCGTCGTCGAGGTGCGCTCCCACGGCGAGCGGCACATGTCCACGGCCACGGCCCGGTGGCACTACCACACCATGGCCGACCTGCTTCGCCGCCAGTACCAGCAGGCCATCGGCGTCCCGGTCGAATTCCAGCGCCACGACGGCAACCAGTGGCTGAACTCGCCGCCGCAGATCGGGCGGGACCTGCGGTGGATCGGCAACAGTGACGTCCCGTCCTGGGCGGGCGACATGGCCGACGCCGCCGCGCGGATGGGGCGACCCCTCATCGTGCTCGGTCCAGGTCCGCTCGGGGACCTGCCCGACGGACAGGCCGCGGCTCTGGAAGGCCTGCTGTCGGCGGAGCCACAGCTGATCCGAACCGCGTTGTTCCTCGCGACCTACGTGCACCCCGACGTTCAAAGCCTGCGCAACTGGTACCGACTGACGATGATCTTCCCTGTCCTGGGGGACGAACTCGTGCCGACCGCCGACGGCACCGGACTGAAGATCCCCGGTGGGATGTGGCGGGCGATCGCCTTCGACAGCAGCGTGAGAGACAGCGCCACCCTCACCCCGGACTCGATCCACGAAGTGCTGACCTGGGTGGACGCCACGGCCCACCGGATCCGCGACGGGCAGACATCCGACTGGCGGTCGCGGTGAACGGATCGCCCCTGAATCTCGTTCCAGAGGCGTGGCCAGCGACCCGGACCGGCCGCGCGGAGGTGAGCACCCGTGGTCGAGCGGGACAACTGGCAACGGCGCTACCGGATGGTGTACGCCACCGGCGGGTGCCACGTCGTCGCGGACGAACCGGAGCTGCTACTCGACGTCCTGATCGACGGCTACCTGAAAATCCCCGCGGAGCTGCGGCATCGGGCCCGGATCGCGCATGCCGGACAGATCCGCAGCCGGCTGCAGCAGCGGGTGCTCGCCGCATACGGCCCTAGCGGTCTGACATCGCAGGAGCAACAGGACTTTCTCCACGAGCCAGTGCCGACGCGGGTGCCCGCCTCATGGTCGCCGGAGGTTCCGCTGATCCTCGTCGATGCCCATTTCGCCGATCGGCCGAGACCGGAGCGAGTCGCCGGCCGGACCGTCTGGTTGGAGACCGTCGACGACGACGGATACCTCCGATCGTTGGCCACGGCCGGTGAGATCCTCCTGATGATCCGGGATGACGGGGCAGCCGGTGCCAGTCCCAGCCGGTCGGACGCCGCGCGGCCCGCCGGGAGGGCCTAGATGCAGCGCAAGCAGGTGGTGGCGGACCGGCAGACGCAGCTCGGTGCCCTTGACGAAGCATTTCGACGGGCATCGGTCGGCGGCCGGTTCGCGCTGGTGACCGGGGCGGCGGGCAGCGGCCGGACCGCCTTGTTGAACGCGGCCAGCGACGCCTGGCTGGCCGCCGGTGCCGCCGTACTGCGGGTGCCGCAGCCACCGGCCCGCTGCGGCGCGGTCGACGGTTACGCCGTGCTGCTGGACGTGCTGCGTGACCAGTACGGTCAACTGGCCAACCCCTTGCTGGCCGGGCCGATGAGTGCCATCGGCGCGCTCTGTGCGGATGCGGAATCACCCGCGCCCGGCCGACTGGCCGTACTCGCCCAGGAGACCGCCGCCGCGTTCGGGCTGATCGGTCGGACGACGCCGACCGTGCTGATCGCCGACGACGCCGACGACGCCCCCTGGCTCATCTCGGCGCTGGCCGCCGCCGTGCGCGACAACTGCCTGGTGGTGGCGGCCAGCCGGGCCGCCACCGGTCGCCTCGCCGCTGTCGCTGACGTCGTCACCGAACTGACCCCACTGGACACCGCATCGGTACGGGAGATGCTCACCCGCCGGCACGGCGTACCGGTCGACGAAGCCGTGCTGCCGTTGCTCGGTGCCGCCCTCGGCCCGCTGGTAGGCAACCCCGCGACGGTGCTCCAGACCACCACGGAACTGGTCCGCGCCGGGCGGCTTGTCGTCGCCGGCGGCCACCTGTGCCTGCTGGATCCGCAGGTACCGATTCGCCTGGCTGCCGAACACCCACTGATGGCGGCGGCGCGGCGGCGCGGCGTGACGGCCGTACGCCTGGCCACGATGGCCGCCGTCACCCGGTTTCACGTCGGCGACCTGCCACTGTTCGCCGACGCGACACTCGGCCGGGTCGACGACGCCGGCTGGATCCTCGACGGGCTGGTCGACGACGGGGTGCTGCTGGTCGAGCCGGGCGACGTGATCAGTCCGAGCTGTCCGGCGTTGGCCGCCAGGCTGGTCGCGGACGCCGGCACCGGGCCGGTGACCCGGCTGCATCGGGCGTACGCGGCGGCGATGCTCCGCCGGTCCGGTTCCGGCCTGCCGGCGGACCGTGCGGTTCTCGCCGACCATGTCACGTCGGCCGGCGGTACCCTGCCAACCGATCGCCGGACCGCGTCCGCGCTGGTCGCCACGGCGACCGAGGCGATGCAGCGGGAGCCGGACCGGGCCGCCGACTGGCTGGGCGCCGCGCTGCGGCACAGCGGTGGCGGACCGGCCGGTGCGGACATCCTCGCCCGGCTGTTGCGGCTGCTGGTCCGCACCGGCCAGTTCGCCCGTCTCGGCGAGGTGGTGCGGGTGGTGCCGGCCGCTGACCACGCCGGCCTCGCGGCGGCCGGGGCGCTCGCCGCCCTCCACACCGGCGTACCGGTCGCCGGGGTTCTGCGCCATCCCCCGGCCGGCTGGGCGATCCCGGCCATGGTGGACCGGTGGCTCACCGCGACGCCCACCACCGCCAACATGCCGGCGAGCAGATCGAAGGGCACCGCGGCCGGGAGCAGTACCCCGCCGCTGGTCACCGACGCCGAGTTCGCGTATGCCGGCTGGGCGTGCGGCACCGGCGACATTTCGGTAGCCGAGCATGGCGACACCGAACGGTTGCCCGATGGCGACCAGCTGCTCGTCGCAGGCGCGGCGGGCGACCTGGCCCAGGTGTTCCAACTGGTGCTGGGCGTCGAGCGGTACCGGGTGCCGAGCGACGGACCGCTCGCCGCGTACCACCGCATGCTGGTCAACCGGGCCCGGGGCGACCTGCCCGGTGTCGTCTCCGCGGCCAGGCAGGTCGGGCTGACCGGTGGCCAGGCGCCCGTGCCGCGCCGGCTGGCCCGGCTCTGGGCCGCCGAGTCGCTGGCGCTGCAGGGCCGATCCGAGGAGGCGGCGGCCTGGCTGGCGTCGGTCCCCGACGAGCCACCGTACGCGGCGCTGCGCTGGTGGGTGGCGAACGGCCCGGCCGGCGAGCCAGGCACCGCGGCCGAGGCGGACCGGCAGCTCGACGCGGCCTACCGGGCCTGCAGCCGGCAACTTGGGTACGGTAGCCGGATTGGTCTCGACCGGCTGCTCGTCCGAGCCGCTGGGATCGCCGCCCGATTCGGCTTGGCCGGGCGGGGGGCCGAGATCGCCGGGCTGGTCGGGGCGGACCTCGGAGGCCTGGTGGACCGGCGGACCGCCACCGGCAGCGTCGTCGATCGGGGCACCGCACTCGATCGGGGCACCGCACTCATGTTGCGGGCGTTGACGACGGCGGACCCGTCCGCCGCCGCCGAGGCGACCGACCTGATCCGGACCCGGGGCGACCGCGTCGGGCTTGGCTACGCCGCTCTCGACCTCGGCCGGGTGGTCGGGGATCCGCTGCAGTGGCTGGTCGACGCGCTGGACACGGCCGAGGAGATCGGTGCGCCAGGGCTGCGCGCCGCAGCCGCCGACGCGATGCGTTCCCGTGGCGTACGCCGCCCCCGGGGCCGTGCGCCACGGACGGCGTTGAGCCCGGTCGAGACGCAGATCATCGAGCTGATCCGAAGCGGACGCACCAACCGGCAGATCGCAGTTGCGATCCGGATGAGTGAGAAGACCGTCGAGAACTATCTGACCCGGCTGTTCGCCCGGACCGGCTGCCGGTCCCGGGTCGAACTGGCGGCGGCGAGTATCACCTCCGACAACCTGGACCTCGCGTCCTGAACCGACGGGAGACGCCCGATGATGGCAACTGTGGCACCGGCCGTCGCTGCCCCGCCACCCGGACCTGCCGGTCCGGAAGGGCCTGGTACCGCACCGCTCACCCTACTCGTCGGTCCACCCGGGATCGGGCGTACGCGTGCGCTGCGCGCGCTGCGGCAGGCGGCCGAGGCGGCCGGTGGGCCGGTCCTGGAGGTGCGGTTGGCCGCTGAGGACCGCGACGAGCCCTGGCACCTGGCCGGGCGGGTGCTCGCCAACCTCGCGCCGCTGCCCGCCCGTCTCGCCGCGGGCCGGGGTCGGGGCACCGTGGAGCCGTCGACGGCGACACTCTCCCGGGCGTTGCGCCGCCACCGTGGGCTGACCGTCTTCATCGACGACGCCCAGTGGGTCGACCCGCACTCGGCCACCACCCTGCTTGCCGCACTGCATGGTTCGGACGAGAATCAGGTGCGCTGCGTGGCGGCGCTACGGTCCGGATCCGGTGCCGACCTCGCCGACGGTGTGCCGGCCGCGTTCCACCGGCTGCGGGCGGCAGGACTGGTGCGGATCGTCGCGGTCCGCCCGGTGACCCCGGTTGAGGCGGACACGCTGGCGGCGGAGATCCTGAACGCGACACCGTACGGCGCGCTTCGCGGCGAGCTGCGCCGACTCAGCCGTGGTCGGCCAGCCGCGCTGCTCGCCGCGGCGCGGGGCTACCAGGGATCGCCGGCCGTCCGGGTGCTGGACCGGCGGGCCTATCTGATCGACCCGGCGGCCACCCCGGGGATACCCGCCGATGACCCGCTGCTGGACCCGGTACGCCAGCTCACCGTCGGTGCCTTCGCCACCGCCCGGGCGGTGGCGGTGCTACAGCCGCTGGGCTCGGCCGTACCGGCGCTGGCCGCCCGGGCGACCGGCCGTGCGTCGGCCGAGGTGGACGACGATCTGGCGGCGCTACGGGCAGCGGGTGTCGCGAACGAGTGCCGGCGCGGGTGGCGGATCACGGTGCCGGCGGTGGCGGTGGCCCTCACCGCGTGCCTCGGGCCGTACGAACGGCGACGGTTGGCTCAGGTGGCGGTCGAGGCGATCTGGTCCGGTGCGGCGTCCTGCGCCGAACCCGGCTTCCTGCCCGACCAGACCGCCATCGCCGGGCGTCTGGTCGACCCGCACCGGGCGACGGCCCTGCTACGGGAATGCGCGCAGGTCGCGGAGGCCGCCCGCCCGACGTCGGCTGCCCGTTGGTGGGCGGCGGCCGCCGAACTCAGTGCGGCGCCGCAGGACCGGGTCGAGGCACTGCTCGCCGAGGCCGCCGCGGCCCTGCACGCCGGCCGTGGCGCGGCGGCCCGACCGCCGTTGACCCGGCTGCTCGGCGAGGAGATCGGCTGGCTGTCCCCGGCGGCCCGCCAGGAAGCGGAGCTGCTCGAACTGGTCCGCGTCGCCGGGGTCGACGACGCCGGGACAGCGCAGGCCGTCGCGGCCGGCGAGCCTTGGCGTCCGGGGAGTCCGCGGCCTTCCACGGCGACCCGGGCCGCCGCCCTGGGCCTGCTGGACCGCTGGGCCGAGGCGGCCGATCTGCTTGCAGGCGCTGCTGCGCCCGACTCCGATCCTGGGTCCGACCCGGGCGCGACGCCGGTGATGTCGCCCGTCGACCTCCTCGGCTCGCCGGATCCACTGACTGACATGATCACCGCCCAGGTCGCGGTGGCGACCGGCCGGGCCGGCACGTGGCGCGCACCGGATGACCTGCGGTCGCTCTACGCGCCTGCGGATTCGGGCCTGTCGGCGTCGACAACTGCGCCCGGTGACCGCCGCCGGCAGGTGACCGCCGCTCTCGGTCGATACCGTCTCGCGGTCGCCGTCGGCGACTCGGCCGCCGCCGACGCGGTTCTCGTCGAGGCCGGTCTGAACTGGGCCGATCTGCCAGCACCTGAGCGTTGTCTGTCCGACTGGCAGCGCGGGCGATGGACCGCGGCGCTCGACGCGGCCCAGGCCAGCGTCGCCGCTGGCCTGGCGGCGGGCCGCCTGCCGGCTCCGGCGCTGGTGCACCGGGCCGGTGCGGAGGTGCTGCTCGGCCGAGGTTGGCCGATGCGGGCCCGCGCGATGCTCCGGGCCTCGCGCGGCCTCGCCGGTCCGCTCACGCACCTGGCGGCCAGCGCGGCGGCCGAGGTGGAGCTGACTCTCGGGGACGCCCAGGCAGCCGCCGGGATCGCCGAGGCCGCGCTCGCCGCCGCCGCCAGGTCCGGTGCGCTCATCGGCACGGACGAACTGTGGATGGTCACCGCTGAGCTGGCGGCGCTGGGCGGTGACCGGGCCGGCGCACTTGCGGCGGCGGAAGCCGCCACCGCGGTCGCTGCCGCCCTGGGTAGCGCCGCCGCGCGGCTGTGGGCGGCCAGCGCGCGACTCGTCGCCGGCCATGACCTTGCCCGGGCGGCCGAGGTGGTGGGACTCGCCCGGGACCTCGGCCGGCCCTATGAGTTGGCCCGGGCCCTGGAACGGGCGGTCCGGTGGACCGGGCGTCATCCGGAGCTGCTCGCCGAGGCGTACGACCTGTACGACGATCTTGGGGCGATTCTGCACCGGTCCCGGGTCCGGCAGGCGATGCGCGAACACGGCGTTGCGGTGCCAGGCCGCGCCGACACTCTCGCCGAGGGCGAACAACTGCTCGCCGCGTTGGTCGCCGAGGGACTGTCCAACCGGCAACTCGCCGCGGTCACCCAGAGCAGCGCCAAGAGTGTGGAGGGTCGGCTTTCGCGGCTGTTCACCCGGGCCGGATACCAGTCACGGGTGGAGCTGGCGGCGGCGGTGCTGGTCGGTGACTACCGCGTCGACTGAGCGGCAGTCAGGACGGATCCGACTCGAACAGGGCGGACAGCGGCAGGTCGACCAGCCGGGTGCCCCGGTGGCGCCACCGGTCGCCGTCGGCGTACCGGATCTGGTCCACCCGGGCCTGGTGGTACGCGGCGGGCGGCAGCACCAGGTCGACTCCGGCCACGAGCAGCTCGGGCAGGCGGTTGCGGACCGAGACGAGTCCGACCAGTACGGCGGCGCTCGCCGATACGTCGATGGCCGTGCCGGCGGCGAGTCGCACGTGGGCCAGCCGATGACCGGTTTGTACCGCAGGACGCTGCAGCCAGGCTTCGAGGACCTCGCCCGCCAACGCGCCCGGTGTCTCCGGCAGGACCACCCAGGCGTGCCCGGCGCGTCCGCCGCCCGGCCAGCGCACGGCCTCGTCCGGTAGCCCGTCGACGCCGTGCGAAGCACCGGTGCAGCGCAACAGCACCGGTTCTGCCGGCAGCTCCACCTGCCCATGCGGCTGGCCGCGGTCGTCCACCCGGTAGCCGGCCAGCAGACGGACCTGGTCGAGCCAGGCAGCCGGTAGCAGGAACCGGCCCGTTTCGTCGCCCCCGCCACCGAGCCCACGCCGCACCTCGGCTGGCACCTCAGCGAGCCGGCTCAAGTCGATGGCGCTACCGGCACCGACGTGCAGGCACAGCAGGTACCTACCCGGGTTGGACCGGGCCACCCGCGCGCCATCGAGATCGCCGACCAGGAACAGGCTCGCCGTCGGAATTCCTTCGACCGCCGCCCGGCCCGGCGGACATGGGCAGGCCAGCCACAGCCGGACCGGCTCCGTGTTGGCCAGCGGCCTGTCCGGCACCCAGGAGACGCCGGGTGTGACGCCGACCCGACTGGACACGGCCACCCGATGCGGGCTCGGCGCGGGCAACACCCGGTGCGGTGGCGGTGCGGTGGCGGCGGGAGCGGCCGGCAGCGGTGCCGGGGCGGGTGCGGTCGGCCGCTCGGCATCCCGGCGGACCGGCAGCAGACAGCCGTCGTCGGTGTACCACCGGCTGCCGGCCTGCGCAGGTCCCGGTCGGCCCGTCCGCAGCCAGGCGGCGGGCCGCCGCTGCCCGTCGACGGCGCGGGCCAGCCCGTCCCGTACCACCAAGGACGCCCCCGGGGGCAGCGACCAGATCTCGACGCGGAGTTCAGCTTCGAGGACGGCCAGGTGCGCGCTGAGCCCGTCGGCGGCGTCGCGCGTCACCGGGGTGAGCAGCAGTAGATCCTCCCCGGCCCAGCCGAGGTTGACCAGCAGCGCCCGCAGGACGCCGCCGTCCACGGCGAGGCAGCTGCCGTCGACGTAGCACAACGCGAGACGGCCGTCGTCCAACAGGGACAGGTCGATCAGCGTGCAGCCCCGTTGCGCGGTGAGGCCGGCGTACCGGGATCGCAGCGTCGCGGGTGACTGCCGTCGGGTGCTGACCACCGTCACCGGGTCGAGGGTGCCGGCCGCCGGACCAGCGGCCGGCACCAGCCGCCCGTCGAGGTCGGTGGTGTAGCGCGGCTTCACCCGGGCATAGGGTGGCCGGTACTCCTGCCAACGGGTCACATTCCCGGCGCGGTCGCGGGCACCGAGGTCCCGGCAACCCCGCAGCAGCACCGCCTCGCCGCCGGCGGCGGGAGCCCACACGGTGGTCCCGGTCGTTTCGGCCAGTGCCGCGATCTCGGTCTCGATCTGGTGGCGTTCGGCCGGGTCGTCCGGCCACCGTAGCCACAGACGCAGGTCGCCGCCGTACAGCTGGATCTGCGACAGCGCGGCGGCGAGGTCTCGGCCGCCGTGGCCCGCCGGGACCGTCGTGTCGTCGACCCCGTACGCCGGCAGCCGGAACCCGCCGCCGCCGGTCGTGACGGCGACGGTGATCAGGTCGGGGTGTCCGCTACCGAGCCGGGCCGCCGCCGCCCGACGTGTCACGAAATCCTCACCGGCGACGAATTCGATTCCTTCGGGCAGCGGCAGGGTCGCCAGCCCGGTCCGGGACAGCACCCGCCCGCCCGCCAGGTCGAACCAGCCGGGCAGTGTGGTTACCAGCCCGGCCGGCTGCACCAGGGCCCAGTCGACGACCTCGCCGCTGGCCCGGTCGACCGGGACGGCTTCGCCGACCGCGCCGTCGGGTCCGCTGAACAGGTCGACCGACGAGCCGGTGGGTGCGACCAGCACGTCGCAGCCGAGCTGTTCGGCGACCAGGCCCAGGAGTGCCTCGTGGCGGGCCCCGTCGTCGACGAGCAGGCGGAGGTGGCCGCCGCCGGTGATCGACGATCGCGCGTGGTCGGCCACCTGTTCGGCGCTGAGCGCAGCGTCCGGGGAGTCCGGGTGGGCCAGGTCCCCGTCCGGGGTGGTCGCCAGCACGAGATCGTGCAGGCCCGGAACGGGTTGTGGCAGGTCCGGCCCGGGTACCGACTCGGGCTGCTGCTGGCTGGTTCGCAACGTTCCTCGCTAGAGACGGTGCGCCGGCGACGGCGCCGGCGACGGCTGGTCGTGTCGTGCCCGACCGGTCTCGGCGGGGGGATGCCCGGTGCCGGCGGTGCCCGTCCGGATCGACCACCGTGCCGCCGGTGCCTGTCCGACGATCACCGGTACGGCGTGCTGGCCGTCGCGTACCAGCTGCCGCAGCGGCTCACGCAAGGCCGGGGCGTCTGCGGCGGAGCAGACCACCACCTGCATCCGGGCGGTCGACCGGTCCGCGCCGATGTCCGCCACTGCCGGAATCCACCGGGCGACGTCGGGGAGATCATCGCCGAGCGCGTCCCCGGCGACGACGACGTTGGTGTCCCCGCGGAGCTGGGCGACCAACGTCACCGCGTGCCGGCGGGCGGTCTCCGGATCACCGACAATGGTCAGGGCGTCCGGCGCGTGGGCGAGGTCCACCCACAACCGCAGCCCGTCACGCTCACCGAGGATCAGTGCCGCCGTCGCCGGCGGTGGTCGCCGTCCGTCGGGCAACCAGCCGTACGCCGAGCCCCAACGGGCCGGTCGCGCTCCGACCAGCCGGACCCAGGCCGGTCGGCCGCCGCAGTTCAGCTCGGCGATCAGCGTCGCGAACGGGTTCGGCCGCGTGGGCGGCAGTAACGCGGCGGCGTCGAGGTCGGGCAGCAGGGGCGTAACCGGTCGTGCTGTCGTGACTGTCCGGGTGACCTGACCGCCTGCCGTGGTGCCCGGAGCTGCCGGCAGTTCCGCCGCTGCTGGCAGTTCCGCCGCTGGTGGCGTGTCGGTTGACTCCGGTTCGGCTCCGGCCCGACTGACCGATCCGGTGGCAACGGGACCGGCCTGGTCGGCTGCCTGGAGACTGGCCTGGTCGGCTGCCTGGAGTGGGCGCGGACGCCGCCGTGCCATCAGTGTCACCCGGGCCCAGACGACCAGGAGCACGGCGAGCACGAGCAGCGCGATCCGTAACCCGGTGCTGGACCAGCCACCGGAACCACCAGCCGACGGGGTCGGGCCTCCCGCCGCGGCGAGCTCGGGCAACGCGCCGGTCCGGACGTCCGGACCGGTGGCGTCCGCCGGCAGGATGAGGATCCAGCCCGGCTCCACCGTGGTGGCGTCGACCATCTGCTGCCCGTCAGGCTGTGGGCGGCCCTCGTTCAGGCTGAAGATCTCGCGGTAGCGGTTGCCGTCGCCGAGGGTCTTGGCCGCGATGGCGTACAGAAACTCTCGCTGGCCGTCGACGGCTGGGCCGGCCACGTAGTACTTGCCGGTCTCGGCGGGGACGCTGCGTGGCGGGATCGGACCATCGCCCGGTGCCGCGGCGGCGGGGGCCGCGACGAGAAGGAGGACGACGCACTGGACGACCAGGACGAGCCTGCAGCGGTACGTCGAGGTGCGTCGTCTCATGCTGTCATCGTCCTTTGTCGGGCTCGGTGTGGTCGTGCCTGTCCGCAAGTTCTGGGGCGGATCCGTGAACCGAGGCTGGATGCCGGTCGTTCTCAGGGTGTTCTCCCTGAGCCTGGAGGCAGTAATGAGCGGGATTACACCGTATAGGCCGAAGGTCGGCAACGCTGCCGACAGTTGCCTCGACGCCGCCGCCGATGTCGGCGCGCAACTTGGCCAACTCCGCCGTCACCTGACGAGCCTCGATCGGTCCGGGCTGGCGGACCTGCCCGACGGCCGGCTGCAGGACCTGCTGGCCGGCTACGACATCTACGTCCGGATGCTGAACGACGCACTGCACGACATCGCCCGTGACCTGCAGGCGACCCAGGCCTGCCAGCGGTCTGAGGTGGAGCTGGTCGGCGGTGACTGTCGATGAGCGGCGGTGGCCAGTCGGATCTGGCGGCCGTCGGACAGACCATCGACACCCTGGCTGGTGACATCGCGCGGCGCCTCGCCGCGCTTCGGCGGGAACTCGAACCCGCCCGCGGGCTGTGGGCCGGTACCCGCGTCGACCTCGACCCGGTCGCCGAATGGACCCTCGCGGCGGACGGCATCCTCGGTCCGGACGGCATCCTCGGCCTGATCAGCGGTGCCATCCGCTACGAGTGGCCGGGATACGCCGGGGCGGGGTGGTCCGATCCGGATTCCAGTGCCAGCGGGACTTATGGCCGTAGCTGATAACTTTTCGGGATACCACCCGCGAGTGGTGAACTTCGGGCGTGAGTGGGATCGTCTTGACTGCTGTGGAACCGGCCACGAGGCGAGTGCCTCCCAGCGGTTCGTCGCCGGCCCCGACCGGCGACGAAGCACTCAGGATCGCCTACGAGACGCACGGCGCGATCCTGCTGAACTACCTGCTGCGGGTGACCGGAGGGAACCGCGCTCTGGCGGAGGACGTTCTGCAGGAGACGCTGGTACGCGCCTGGAACCACCCTGAGGCGTGCGCTGACGACGGCCAGTGGAGTCGTGGCTGGCTGATCACTGTGGCCCGTCGAATTGCCATCGACCACATTCGGTCGAACCAGGGCCGGCCGACCGAGCGGCTCGACGAACACCTCGCCGACCGGCACGCGTCGGTCGACGGCACTGACCAGCTACTCAACCGCCGCGAGGTGCGGGCCGCCGTGGCCCGGCTGCCGGAACGGCTGCGCGGCGCGCTGATCGAGATCTACTTCCAGGAGCACTCGGTGGCCGAAGCCGCCCGAAACTTGGCCGTTCCGGAGGGCACCGTCAAGTCCCGGACCTTCTACGCACTGCGTGCCCTGCACGAGGACCTCACCTCCCGTGGGTTCACCCTCTGAGAATCCGACCGATCGCCGGAAATCCCCGAGGAATCCGTTCGGGTCGTGAACCGACCCGATGTCCGTCCCGTTCACAGATCACATCCGGTGGAGAGGGAAGTCAACCGTGACATCGAAACCCGCGCCCGAGCCCTCGCCGGGCTCCACGATCCAGCCCGCGCCGAGATCCCGTCCGGTGGTCGGACGGGCGTGGCGGTCGCTGCGGACCACCCGCCAACGAGCCGAGGCGGCGGTGGCCTTCACCGCGGCGGTCGCCTGCGCCGTGGCCGCAGGCCTGCAGGTCGGTCCGGCGCTGGCCGAAACCAAGATCGAGGGCAAGCCGGTGCCGGCGGACGTGCTGGCGGCGATCGTCGTCGGGACGACCGCCTGCCCGGCGCTGACCGGCCCTCGGCTCGCCGCCCATCTGATGGCAGCCTCGGAGTTCGAGCCCGGTGCCCGCACCGCGTACGGCGAGGGTCTCGCCGGCATGGACGCTCAGGAGTGGCAGGACTGGGCACCGTGGGAGTCGGCCCAGCGCGCCGACGTGCGCGCCAACGTGCTCGCCGTGGCGCACCGTACCTGCGCGTTCATCGGGCAGACGCGGTCGGTCGGCGTGGACGGTGACCTGTGGAGAGCGGCGGTCGCCGCCGAGCGCGTCGGGGTACAGCAGGTGATCGACGCGGGGGGCGTGCCGGAAGACGCTCGGCAGCACGTCGACACCGTCGTCGGCTACGCGAACTGGTACGCCGACCAGCCGCAGTTCGCCGACACCATCACCGCGGCGTCGCCGGAGAGCTTGGCCGGTTCGTCAGGTTCGGACATCGGACAGGTCGCTGTCCCAGAGGAGTACGTCGAGCTGGTGCTCGTCGCCGGCCGGGTGTGTCCGGCCGACGTGTCCAGCGCGCAGATCGCCGCTCAGTTGATGGCGGTCTCCGGGTTCGACCCGAACCTCAAGGGCAGTCACGGGGGCCAGGGCATCGCCCAGTTCACTGAGGCCATGTGGGACCGGTACCGGCCGACGCGGTCGGCGTCGGTGTGGGACCCGGCGGCCGCGATCCCGGCGCTGGGCAGCGCGATGTGTGACCTGACCAATCAGCTGTCCAGCATGAAGGCCGACGGCTCGGGCTCCTACGAGTTGGCGCTCGCCGCGTACCAGTGGGGGACCACCGCGGTGCGGGCCGCCGGCGGCGTTCCACGGCAGGCCGCGATCCCGCAACTGGTCGATCTGGTGGCCGACTACCTCGACGGGTACGCGGCCGACGATCGGCTGGTCGCGCCCAGCCCTTCGCCGAGTCCGACCCCGTCGCCGTCGCCGGCCGCATCGCCGAGTCCGGAACCCAACAGCCCGAAGCCGTCGTCGTCGCCGACTCCGACACGCCGGCCCGAGGCACCCAAGAGCACAGCGCCGCCGCCGGAGGTCTGGGACTCGACGGTCCGCTACCAGTTCACCAACGCGCTCAGCGGAAAGCTACTCGAGGTGCCAGGCCTGAACGACAACCACACTGCCGGGACGGTCGTGCAGTTGTGGCAGAACAACGGAGGCGCGGACCAGTACTGGCACCTCACCGACGCGCCGGATGCCGGTTGGGTGATCATCACGAACGCGTTCCACGGCAAGAACCTCGCCATCCGGCACGCCTCGGTCGAGAACGGGGCCAAGGTGGCCATCGCCGAGCCGAACATCAACAGCCACCATCAGCACTGGAAACTGTTGCGCCGGGCCGACGGCAGCTACAACATCATCAACCGCAACTCCGGCAAGGTACTCGACATCCTCGGGGACGACACCAGCGGCAGCGACGGCACGCCCGTCAACCAGTGGACCCTGCAGGACTACGCCGTCGACCAGCGATGGATCCTGAGCAGATGATCCGGTCGGGTGGCGCGGTAATCCCCCGGGTCGCGAGCGGGATCGTGGCGGCGGCCGTCGCGGTCCTGCTCGTGGTTGCTACCGCCGGACGGTCGGCGTACGCCAACGAGCAGGTGGCCTACTACACGGTGGCACCGTCGCATCAGGGCGAACCAGAAAATCTTCGGGACATCGCGACCCGGCTGCTCGGCGACGGGGAGCGGTGGGACGAGGTGTACAACCTCAACGTCGGGCGGAGCCAGCCAGTTGGCCAGGCGCTGACCGACCCCGACTCGCTGCGTGCCGGCTGGTACCTGGTGATGCCCTGGGACGCCGCCGGTCCCGGCATCCGGTACGGCGTACTGCCGACCGAGCCGCCGCCGAGTCCCGCCCCGGTGACCGGCAACCCGACAACGTCGCCGGGGCGGACGGCCACACCGGATTCACCGGCCCGGCCGACCCAGTCGGCCGGGCCGGTGAAGTCCGCCAGCCCACAGCCGTCGGCCGATTCGGCCGAGGGCCCGGCGCTGGCCGGTGTCCCGCCCAACCCGGGTCAGGTGCCGACCGCACCACCACCTCCACCGGCCGATGAGGGCGAGTGCGTGGCGGCGACCGCCGCGAGCGAACCCTCGGACTGGGGAATGGTGCGGATCGCCGCTGACCTGGCCTGGGCGCACAGCCGGGGGCACGGCCAGCTCGTGGCGATCGTCGACTCCGGCGTGGACGGGCGCAGCGAGCAACTCAGCGGCCGAGTGGCGATCGGCGCGAACATCGTGACCGGTGACGGCCGAGGTGACGTCGACTGCCTGGGCACCGGGACGGCGATGGCCGGTCTGGTAGCCGCCGAGCCGGCGACGAAGGAGGAGACCTTTACCGGAGTGGCGCCCGAGTCGGTGGTGATGCCGGTGCGGATCGTCACCGACGAGGCGTCGGCCGACCCGGCGCTGCAGGCCACGGCCATCGAGGTCGCCGTCTCGACCGGGGCCAACGTGATCGCGCTGGGAGCGTACGTCGACACCACCGCCGACCTGGTGGCCGAAGCGGTGGCGACCGCGCTGTCGCACGACATCGTCGTGGTCGCAGGTGCTCCGGCAAATGGGAAATCCATCGGTGCGGCTGCGGTGCCCGACGGGACCATCGTCGTCGGCGGCATCGGCGTCGACGGCATGACGGCCGAGGAGTACGTTCCCGGCTCGGTGGACGTCGTCGCCCCCGGGGTGAACGTCACCACCATCGGTGCCAATGGCGCCCGATCGTTCACCGGCAGCGGTACCCAGTACGCGGTCGCGGTGGTCGCTGGTGTCGCGGCCCTCGTCCGTGCGTCCCACCCCGGCCTGACCGCTGCCCAGGTGGCTCATCGGGTGGCGGTCACCGCCGACCGGATGGGTGACGGCGAGCCGGATCCGCGCTACGGATACGGGATGGTCAACCCGGAGGCTGCGATAGTCCGGGTGCTGCCCGAGGAGGTGACGCCGATCTCCAGCGGCGGTCCGGCTGGTGGGGCGGGCGACAGCGAGGCGGTCCGGATCGCTTTCCTCCTGACTCTGCTGGCGGCCTTCGTTCTGACCGGACTGCTGGTCATCCGGTTGCGGCGGACGATGCGCCAGTCACCGGAGTCCGGCGAAGGGCTGGACGCACAGTGGCCACAGGGGCAGCCGGTCGAGCCGACCCGCGGCACGTCGCCGTGACGACTGTCTGCAAGACGACAGTCATGGGGGAGTTATCCGTGAACCTACCGCAGCGCGCTTCCGTTTCAGCAGTGAAGTCGCGCCGGTGACCCAGGACCGGGCGGGCGGCGGGTCGACGGAGGTGATCGCGGATGGCTGACGGCGGGTGCGGCGAGCCGCAGCTGCGCGACGCGCTCGGCCTTTACCAGGTGGGTGCGCTGCCCGACGACGAGTTGACCGCCGTCGAACTTCACCTCGCGATCTGCGGTGACTGTCTGGCGGAGGCCAGTCGGGTCGGCGAGGCGGTGATGATGCTGGCGCTGCTCTCCGAGGCCGACCGCGACGACCTGATAGCCGAGTTCGGCGCGGCGGCTGGTGCCCCGGCGCAACCTGCTGTTCCCGTCCCTCCGGTAGACCCGTTGCCGGTTGCCGGTCCCGTGTCGGCGGCCGGTCGCGTCGACCGCGCCACCCGTCCCACTGGCTCCGCCGGCGGCGCGGTGCGGCCCCGGCGCGGCCCACGCCGACAACGGCGGCTGGTGCTGGCCGGCGTCGGCCTCGCGGTCGCGCTGTTCCTGATCGCCGGTGTCACCGGCGGCCAGCCGATGCTCGCCTGGCTGTTCGGTGCCGATGCGTCTACCACGCTGGTCGCCAACGCCAACGCCACCGATGCCTCGACCGGGGCCACCCTGTCCGTGGCGGTCACCGCACACGGCGACGGCCTCGGGCTACGCGCCGCCATCAACGGGCTCACCGTCGGTGCGCCGTACCGGTTCTACGTCACCGACATCGACGGGCGCAGCTGGGAACTGGCCGCCGTCACCGGCACCGGACGCCCACAGGAGGTGGAGACCAGCTGCCCGGTGCCGATCGACCGGCTGGCCCGGTTCAGCGTCACCGCCCGCGACGGATCACTCGCTGTGATGGCTCCGGTGGAGCTGCAACAGTCGTCGGCGGGACCGGGCTGACCCGTGTCACCGGTGATGCTCGTGCGGGCAGTCGCGGGACTCGCCGTCGTGGTGGTGGCCGCGGCGGCGGCCGGTGTTCCGGCGATGGCGGCGGCGCCGGCACTACCCGACCCCGGGGACAACTGCCTGCGGCCGCCGGAGAGCATGGAGACAGGGAAGCCCTGGGCCCAGTCCTGGCTGGGGGCGGATCGGGTCTGGCCGCTGACCCGTGGCGCGGGAATCACCGTCGCCGTCGTCGACACCGGCGTCGCGGCGGACAGTCCGCAACTGCGAGGCCGGGTACTGCCCGGGGTCGACCTCACCAGCCCCGGCCGGCCCCGGGCCGACAGCGACTGTTTCGGCCATGGCACGTTCATCGCCGGGATCATCAGTGCCGCACCGGTCGACGGAACCGGCTTCCACGGGGTCGCCCCCGACGCGCGGATCCTGCCGGTCCGGGTGGCGAACAGCATGGACGACGGCACCGCCAGGCTGTTCGCGCAGGGCATCCGCACCGCGGTCGACGCCGGCGCCGACATCGTGAACATCTCCGCCAGCACCACGGCACCGGAGCAGAGCCTCGTCGCAGCGATCGAGTACGCCGAGCAGCGTGACGTCCTGGTAGTTGCGGCCGCGGCGAACAGCGCCGGGCAGGGGACGCAGGTCGCGTACCCGGCGGCGCTGCCAACCGTGCTCGCCGTCGGGGCGATCGACTCGACCGGTACACTCGCCGCCTTCTCCCAGACCGGAGCGCACCTCGGGCTGACCGCACCTGGGGTCGAGGTGGTCAGCGTCGGCCCCGGCGGCCCCGGACACTGGCGCGGCAGCGGCACCAGCTACGCGGTGCCGTTCGTGGCGGGCGTCGCCGCGCTGGTCCGCGCGTACCGGCCGGACCTGTCCGCCGCCGAGGTGCGACACCGGCTGTTGGCGACCGCCGACCATCCAGCGGTGGCCCTGCCCGATTCCGGCTACGGCTGGGGCGTCGTCAATTCGGCGGCGGCTGTGTCCGCCACGCTCGCCGAGGAGAGCACCGGCAGTCTGGTGGCGCCTGCGGTCGACGCCCGCCATCCCGATCTGCCGCCACCCGATCCGGTCGGGCCGACGATGGCAGCGCTCGCCGCCGGTCTGTCGGTCGTGCTGGTCGGGCTGGTGGCGCTGCTCAACGTGCTGGTGCCCGCCGGCCGGGCCCGTGGCTGGCGGTCTGCCCACCGTACGGTCGACCGTCCACCGTCGGACGCCGACCAGTAGCGGCGGGCATCGTGGCCGCCCGCCGCCCAGTACCAGGTCGCCGGTCAGGATGCCGGCTTCTGCGGAGCCGGCATCTCCGGCGTCTGCACCAGCCGGACGTTGCGTCGGCGGTCGATGTACTGCCCGCGGCCCGGCGGCAGGGTCCGGGGCCGCACGTTGCCGAGGAAGTTGCCCTCTTCCCGCGGGCAGGAAAAGAGCACCGCTGGCGACCCCAGCTCCCAGGCGCGCCGCAGCACTGGATTCATCATCGACCGGCCCGCCCCGGACGTGCTGCGGGCGATGATCAGATGCAGGCCGATCTCGGCACCGTGCGGCAGCAGCGGCAACAGTGGGGCGAGTGGGGAGTCCCGGCCGCCCTCGATCAGTTCGAAGTCGTCGACCAGGATGAACAGCCGGCCGCCGGTCCACCAGTCGCGCTTCGACAGCCGGCTCGGTGGGATCTCCGGCCCGGGCAGCCGGGAGGTGAGCACCTGTCCGGCTTCGACCAGGGTAGCGGCGAGGCGTTCGGCCGACATCGAGTAGCCGATCTGGTTCGCCTGCGGGATCGACTCGTGCAGCTCGCGCCGGGAGTCGCCGAAGACCACCCGCGCCTCCTTGGGCGTGTGGTGCGCGACGATGCTGCTGGCGATGTGCCGCAACAGGTTCGTCTTGCCGGTTTCCGTGTCGCCGAAGATCAGCAGGTGCGGGTGGGCGTCGAAGTCGTGCCACAGCGGCGCCAGCCGCACGTCGTCGAGGCCGAGTGGGATCCGGATCTCAGCCTCCCGCGACGGCGCGGTGGGTGCGGGCAACTCGGCGGCGAGCAGCCGTTCCGGCAGCAGCTTCACCTTGGGGGCGCGTGGTGCGGTGGGCACGTCCAGCGCCTCGACCAACTCGGCGGTCGCCTCGGCGAGGTCCTCGGTGCTCGGGTCGCCGTCGATGCGGGGGAGCGCGGTGAGAAAGTGCTGCCGGTCGGCGGTGATCCCCCGGCCGGGGATCGCCGGCACGGTCGCCGCGACTCTACTGTTGACCTCGGACTCCACCGGGTCCCCGAGCCGCAGTTCGAAGCGGGTGCCGAGGACGTCGCGCAGCCAGGGACGGATCTCCGACCAGCGACCTGCGGAAACCAGCAGGTGTACGCCAAAGCTGAGCCCGCGCGCCGCCAGCTCGCCGAAACGGTCGTCCAGGTCCTGGAAGTCCTGTCGGGCCGTGTACCAGCCGTCGACGACGAGGAAAACGTCACCGTACCGGTCGACGTCGTGGAACGCCCCGGTGGCCCGGGCCCGCCGGTAGCTGGTCATCGAGTCGATCCCATGCTCGGCGAAGAGCATCTCCCGGCGGGCCAGCAGGCCGGTCATCTCCAGTACCGTGCGGGCCACCTTGTCGCGGTCCAGCCGGCCCGCGACGCCGCCCACGTGCGGCAGCCGCGACAGCGAGGCCATCGCGCCGCCACCGAAGTCGAGGCAGTAGAACTGCACCTCGGCTGCGGTGTGGGTGAGCGCCAGTGCACAGATCAGGGTCCGCAGCAAGGTGCTCTTGCCGGCCTGCGGCCCGCCGACGACGCCGACATTGCCGGCGCTGCCGGCCAGGCTGGCCTGCAGCAACTCGCGGCGCTGCTGGGCCGGCAGGTCGATCAGGCCGACCGGGACGGTGAGCTGCCCCGTGCCGAAGCCGCCGATCGGTGCGAGCCCCAGGGTCGGATGCTCGATCAGCGGTGGCAGCAGCTTCTCCAGCGTTGTCGTATCGGTCAACGGTGGCAGCCAAACCTGGTGGGCGGCGGGTCCGTGCCCCCGCAACACCTGCAGCAGCATGTCGGCCAGGATCGGCGGCTTGTCCCCCAGATCGTCGGCTTCGTCGTCCGGCTGCGGGTCGACGGGTTGCTCAGGCCGCAGGTGGGCGGTGCCGAACGGGACCAGACCGCCCTGCCCGGCGGTGCGGCGTCGTTGGTTCGGCGGTCGCCACGGGCCGGAGCAGTACGCCGCCTTGAACCTGATCAAGGTTTGGGTGTCGGGCCGTAGGTAACCGTTGCCGGGGACGTTCGGCAGTTCGTAGGCGTCCGGTACGCCGAGCACGCTGCGGCTCTCCATCGAGGAGAAGGTCCGCAGACCGATCCGGTACGACAGGTGCGATTCGATGGTGTGGATACGCCCCTCGTCGACCCGCTGGCTGGCCAGCAGCAGATGCACCCCGAGGCTGCGGCCGAGCCGGCCGATCATGCCGAAGACGTCGATGAACTCCGGCTTGCTGCTGAGCATCTCGCTGAACTCGTCGACGACGATGAACAGCGCCGGCATCGGCTCCATCGCCGCACCGTCGGCGCGGGCCCGTTCGTAGTCGCGCCGCGAGGGGTACCCACTGGCCCGGAGGTGTTCCTGCCGTCGGTTCAGTTCACCGGTGAGCGCATCCTGCATCCGGTCGACGAGCTCGAGTTCCTCCGACAGGTTGGTGATCACGGCCGAGGTGTGCGGCAGCCGCTCGAAGCCGAGGAACGCCGCGCCGCCCTTGAAGTCGACCAGGACCAGGTTCAACTCTTCCGAGGTGTGCCGGGCGGCCAGGGCCAGCACGAGAGTCCGTAGCAGCTCGCTCTTGCCGGAACCGGTCGCGCCGATCAGCATGCCGTGCGGCCCCATTCCGCCTTCTGCGGCCTCCTTGATGTCAAGTTCGATCGGGCTGCCGGTCGAGGTCATCCCGATCGGCACCCGCAACCGCTGCGCCGCCGTACGCCCGGCCCGGTAGACGGCCGGGTCGAAGGTGGTCAGGTCGCCGAGTTGAATCAGTCCGGCCAGGTCGTAGTCGGTGGCCAGCGGCTCCTCGGTGTCGCCACCCTGACCGACCCGGTACCGGGCTAGGGTGCGGGCCAGCGCCTCGGCGGACATCACACTCATCAGGTCCGGCCTGCACAGGCGGCTGTTGCTCGACTTGCCCAGATGGTCGAACGAGACGACGCTCAGCAGGTCCTTGGCCGTCTGCACCAGCAGGGTGTGCGGGTGGGTCTCCCAGCCGAAGACGGCCTGTACGTCGAGGGTGATCAGGTTCCGGTAGCCGTCCGTACCGAGCCGGTGGTTGGCCGGCAGGGTGGGACCGTCGAGGACCAGCACCACGAACGGCTCCATCGCGGTGACCGGAGTGTCCGGCTCGAAGCCTGGCCGGTCCGGAATGCCGAGGGCCGCGAGGGTCTCGTCGATCTCCGCTGCCTCGGTCACGACCCGCCGCCGGGTGCCGGTCACGTCCGGGACCGAGTCGTCCTGGACGTGCGGCAGCCACTTGACCCAGTCCCAGGCGGTACCGGTGGCGGCGACGATCACGTACACGTCCTGTGGCGAGTGCGCGACGGTCAGTTGGGCCAGTAGCGCGCGGACGGCGCCGCGGGTGGTGCGCCGATCGCCCTTGAAGCCGATCCGGGCGAAGCCGCGTAGGTAGAGGGAGATCGGGGCGTCCTGCAAAGTGGCGTAGGCGCGCAGGAAGCGGCGCAGCGCGTGCGCGGCGAGCGGCTCCAGATCGCTGATCGGCTTGCTGGCCGGTGCGATCAGCCGGGTGGTCGAGCGTCGGGCACCCAGACCTACCCGGACCTCGCCGAAGTCCTCGTGGGACGTCCGGCGCTCCCAGAGCCGCTGACTCAGCGCCATCGTCCACAGCGCGCCTGGGTGGGGATGCAGCCACCGGGCTGCCCGCCGCTCCTCGACCAGTGAGGTGCGCACCTTGCGGCGGACCTGGCCGAGATAACGCAGGTAGTCGCGGCGTTCGCCGTTGAGCCGATGTTTGTGCTGCCCCGCGTTGCGAATCAGCGGCACGATCATCATCGTCACGGCGGCGAGCACCATCAGGCAGACCCCGACGTACGCCAGCGCGCCCGCGTTGGGTCGCAGGAACATCAGGACCATGGCCAGCGAGGCGATGCCCATCGGAGCCAGCATGAGCACCGAGCTGATGCCGCGCTCGGCGGGTTCGGGGATGACAGGTGGTTCCTGGAGGTTGATCTCTTCGACCGGCGCGACAGGCCCGGCCCGGCGGGCCTTGCGCGAGTAGGGGACCGTACCCACGGGTGTCTCCTTCGGTGAGGGGTTTCCCTCCGATCGGACCGGTGCCCCGCCGTGCAGGTATGCGGGTGGGACCACCGTGCCTACCGTCTCGTGGGTGCTGGTTTCGCTGGCCAAGGCGATCGGGAACCCGTAGGAAGACGGACCCACCATAGCAGGAGCGGCGTTCATGACCGAGACACGAGTCGAGCCGGAAGAGCTGCGCAAAGTCGCCAAGGCGATTGGCTCCATCATGGACGACTACGACAGCGTCTTCCGGAATCTGGGCACGATGGATCCCAACGCTGGAAAGTTCGACGTGGCCGAGTGGCTCGAGGACCTGTTCGTGGACCGCCGTGATGCGATCGTCACCCACGCCAAGTACCTGGGGCTGGCGTTCGAGGAGATCAACGCCGGGCTCTACAAGATCGCTGACGCGTTCGAAGGCGTCGATATGAGCAATGCCGACGCGGTAGCCGCCGCCACCGGCGTTGCCAGGTCCGCAGTCGAGGACATGGCCGACGCCGAGTTCACGCCGACCGAGGTCAAGGCCAAGGACGACTACGACACTGGCGACGACGAGGATCTGGGCGACGAGAAGACGTACTCGATCGAGGACGGCAAGCCGAAAATCGAGTTCGATCCGGACGACATCCACGACATGGAGGACGAGCTCGAGATCGACGGCCTCGGCCCCGATGAAGACGAAGAAATCGACCTGGGCGATGGCGAAACCATCGAGGACATCGAGGACGAAGGCGCCGTTCTCCACGATGACGACGACGATGACGACGATGACGACGACCGCCAGGAAGATGACCGCCAGGAAGATGACGACGACGGCGACGGCGACGACGACGACGGCGACGACGACACGCCGCGACTGCCGACCGGCGAACACTTCACGATGAGTGAACCGGACGAGAACTTCTATCCGAAGGGCGGCGAGAAGGATTGGTCCGACAACACCTGGCGTTGGTACAAGGTCGACGGTGAGCACCAGACCGGTCCCGATGGTCAGGAGATCTGGTGGCTGAACAACCAGCCATACTTCTGGGGACCGGACCCGAGCGGTAGGAACGGCGAGACCGACGAAGACTTCTACCGCTACTACCCGCCTGACTGATCACGGATATGGAAAGCCTCGCCAGACAGCGTCTGGCCGCTCCGGTCCGGTTGCGGTTCGTGCTCGGCAACCGGACGGCGGATCTCGCCCTGCCAGGGGAGACCCCGCTGGTCGACCTGCTACCCGAGGTGCTGCTCCAACTCGACCCGGACGCCGCCGACCGCGGTGCCGAACACGACGGCTGGGTGGTGCAGCGCCTCGGCAGAGCACCGCTGGACGATGAGCGCACCGCCGTCGAGCTGCACCTGCTCGACGGCGAGACGCTGCACTTTCGGCCCCGGGCCGAGCAGTTGCCGCCGATCGATTTCGACGACCTTGTCGACGGGGTCGCGGATCAGGCGCGGACCAGCCCGTACCGCTGGTCGGTTCCCCGCACCCGGGCGCTGCTGCTCACCATGGGTGCGCTGGCGCTCGCCGGCGGTCTGCTGGTGCTCGGGCTGGATGGGCCGGTAGGGATTCGCGCCGCCGTCGCCGCGCTGCTCACTTTGCCGCTGCTCGCCGCTGCCGGACTGGTGAGCCGAGCGGTTCCGGATCCGCAGACCGGCACCCTGCTGACGGCCAGCGCGGCAGGCTACGCGGCGATGGCCGGGTGGCTCGGTGCCGAGGCGATCGCCCCGTACTCCAGCACAGCGGTCCGGGTGGCGCTGGCCTGCCTGGCCGTGCTGGTGACGCTCGTGGCCGGCGCCTCGTTGGTCGCCGCCAGCTTCTTGTTGTTCACCGGGGCGATCGCGTTCGTCGCGACCGGCGCGGTGACCGCGCTGCTGGCTGCGGTTGGGCCGGTGACGCCGCAGGAAGCTGCCGCCTGCGGCCTGGTGCTGACCTTGCTGATCGCGTTGATGTTGCCGCCACTCGGATTCCGGCTGGGTGGTCTGGCGTTGCCACTGTTGCCCGGCCGGCCGGAGCAACTGTCGGAGGACATCGAGCCGGCGCCGTACCGGATGGTGGTCGACCGGGGATCCGCCGGCCTGGCCTACCACGCCGCGTTGACCGTCGGTGTGGGCGCCGCGCAGACAATCAGTGCCGCGGTGCTCGTCACCCCCGGTGGGCTGTGGCCGATGGTCCTGGCTCTGGTGATCGCAGCGCTGATCAGCATGCGGTCCCGGCACCTGAGCGGACTGGTCGCCCGCTGGGCGACGCTGACACCGGCCATCGCACTGGTGCTGTTCGATCTGTTGCGGTTCGCGGCCGACCGGTCTGATCTGGTCCGGGTCGCGGTGCTGGCGCCGGCGGTCGTGGCGGTCGCCGGCGCCATCCTCACCGCCGGAGGTACCCTGCCGGGTCGGCGGCTGCGGCCCTACTGGGGACGGACAGTGGACATTCTGGAGATCATCCTCGCGGTGGCGCTGATCCCGGTGCTCGGTGCGGCGCTCGGGATCTATCCGATGATCCGCGCCTGGGCGAGTTGACGGGAGAGCCCCACCGATGGAGTCACGCCGGGATCAGGTCCATGCGTACTTCTACGTTCTGGGTCGGCTCAACGCCGCCCTCATGATGGGCCGGCCCGATCCGTACGAGCCGCCCAACCGCCGCCCGATGATCGGCCTGGTGATCGGGATCCTGCTGGCCGTTGTGATCGCCGGCGGGTTCGGGATCTACGGGATCTTCCGCCCGGGGGGCGACACCTCCTGGAACCGTCCTGGCGTGATCATCGCGGTCAAGGAGACCGGAGCCCGCTATCTGCTGCTCGACGGACATCTGCGGCCGGTGCTCAACTATGCCTCCGCCCGTCTGGTGCTCGGCGGGGCGATGGACGCCGGCATCGTCCGGGTGTCCCGGTACTCCCTGACGGGTGTGCCGGTGGGAGCGCCGATCGGCATCATGGGCGCCCCGGACGCGGTGCCGGCGGCGAACCGGCTCTATCGCGGATCGTGGACGGTCTGTGCGCCGCCACCGTCACCGGCTGGTGTACCGGCGGTGACACTGCTGCTGGGGGATCTCGTCGATCCGGTGCCACTCAGTCCTGAGCAGGGGTTCCTGGCCCGGACCGCCGCGGGGCAGAGCTACCTGGTCTGGCAGGGCCGCCGGTACCGGTTGACGGTGGCGACCGCGGTGGCGCTCGGCTATACGGCCGAGGTGCCGGTTCTGGTGACCCCGGCCTGGCTGAACCCGATTCCACCCGGACGGGATCTGATCTTTCCGGCCGTCGCCGGCCGGGGCCAGCCGGGCCCGTCGGTGGGCGGACGGCCGGCCAGGGTCGGCCAGGTCTACGAGGTACGCAACTCGATGAACGACACGACCGAGCAGTTCCTGGTCCAGGCGGATGGTTTCGTCCGGCTGAGCCGCACGGCTGCCACGCTGGTGCTCGCCGACCCGGCGATCGGGCAGGCCTATCCGGACGGCCCCGTCGGGCCGATCCCCGTGCGCCCCGACGAACTGGCGGCGGTGCCGGTCGCCACCAGCATGGAGTTCGTCGAGGGCTACCCGCCGGATCCGCCGCAGCCCCTGACCGGTGGCGGTGGGTTGCCCTGCGTCGGATTCGACTCGGCCGGCGCGACCGTGGCAGTGCAGCTCTACCGGGTGCCGGCTACCGCGATGGCCGGGGCGTTGCCGGTGCCGCGGGCGGCGACCGCGACCGGTACCGCCGACCGCATCATGATCGCCCCGGGGACCGGAGTACTGGCCCGGAACCCGTACGCACCGGGTACCGCTGGCGGCGCAATGTTCCTGATCTCCGAGTACGGGGTGAAGTACCCGCTGCCACCGGCGGGCGCCGAGGCGCTGGGGTACGGCGGGGCGCAGCCGGTCGACGTCCCCGGTGAGCTGCTGGAACTGCTGCCGACTGGCCCGGTGCTGGACCCGGCGGCAGCGTTGACAAGCCAGGTCTGGGGCGGTTGACGGGGGATATCCCCGCCGAATGCGGCACCGGGCCCGGCAGCCGGTGTTCGTCCGTTTCCGACTGGTTGCATGGACCCGGACAGACGGTGCGTCCGAACGGGAGTGAGAGGAACCTATGGCAGGCAATGCGGACACGGTTCTCGATCCGATGGTGGCCAACAGGGTGGCCAACGACCATCGGACAACGGCGGACAATATCAACCGGCAGAAGGCTACCTTCGACAACGCCGTCAACTCGATGGACGACGTTTGTGAGGGTGCCATGATGAGGGCGCTGCTGAACGCGCGGGATGCCTGGGTCGCCGAGGTGAGTGCGATCGTCGCCGACCTGCAGGAGATGGCCGGCAACGTGGACGGCACCGTGCAGGACTTCGACCAGCAGGACCACGACAACGCCAGTCAGCTCGGTGCCGTCGGCCTGAACATTCTCAAGGACATCTGAGCCGCTTCGGCAGCGGCCATGGAGACGGAGGGGCCCAAATGGGGAACGACTCTATCGGCTACAAGTACGACATCCTGTTCGAAGGCGTCAGCCAGATGCAGGGAGTCAACCGTGAGGTCGAGCAGCTCATCCAGAGTCTGTCGCAGGAGACCGGACGGGCGCTCGACACCTGGAGCGGTCCGGCGGCGGCGAACTACAACGAGTTGTCGTTGCGGATCGAGCAGAACTTCGGCGACATGAACACGATCGTGCACGAACTGGCGAAGGAACTCAAGATCCGCTCCGACGACATGAAGGAGCAGGATATCCGTTCTGGTAACCGGTTCGGCCGGTAGCAGGTCGATTGGCGCCGGGGGCCCGACGGGTACCCCGGCGGCCGCCGGGGTTGGCGATCAGTGGTGTTCATCGATGATTCGGATGGGGTAGGTCGTGGCCGTTGGTGAAGTGGGGACCTTCGATGAGAAGAGCCCTCCCATGGGTCAGACCTTTGCGCAGATCCAGAGCATGGATGACATCGAAGACTACATCTCCGACATCAAGAGCATGGACATCGACGTGTCGGAGCCCTGGGGTGAAGCCGCCGAGGCGGTGAAGAAGTCCACCACGGCGCTCGACGATGTCCTTGAGGACCTCACCGACCAGGTCAAGAAACTGACCTCGGGCGACTCGCCGGTGTTCGTCGGCGAGGCCGCCACTGCCTTCACCGAGCACGTCAACGAGCTGAAGCGCAAGAGCCGCGAGGGCGTCTACAACGTCCTGGACGGCAGCCGCTACAGCAAACAGGTCGACGACGTCCGGGAGGCGCTCTACAACTTCAAGGCCTCCTACTGGGGGATCATCGACATCGGCCAGAAACTACGTACGGCGTTGCAGGCCGATGCGCGGCGGATGGTCGAGGAGATCTACGACGGTGTGCCGGACTCGGGCCAGGCGAAAGCGGATGACATAGAACGGGCCGAGAAGGCAGCTGTCAGGGCGGCGAACAAGTGGACCCTGTCGAATGTGCGGGTCCGGCTCATGGAATTGTCCGACGAGTACCGCGATATCGGCGGCCGGATGACGAAGCTGCAGATCAGCCTGCTGGAACCGATCGACACCACGAGCAACGACAACCCCGCCGACACCGGCGCCGGGCACGGGCACGGCGACGGCGGAGGCGAGGGCGGGGGCGGAGGCGAGGGCGGGGGCGAAGCTAGCGGCGACGTTCGTGACGAAGCTCTCGATGACGCCAAGGATGCCGTCGACGACGCTATCGAAGACCTCAAGACCGGCGACCCGGACTACGACGCCGCACTGGACGACGCCAATGAGGCGGCTCAGCAGGCCATCGACGATCTAGCCGGCGGTTCGGACGAGAACACCGGTAGCTCCGGCCCCGGCGGCGGCGCCGGTTCCAGCCCAGGTGGTGGTGCCGGTTCCAGCCCAGGTGGTGGCTTCGGCGGCGGCGCCCCAGGTGGGGGCGAGGACGAGGTCGAGGCGGCCCGCAACCAGGCGCTGGAGGACGCACGCAACGCCGCGAACGACGCCATCGACGGCCTCGGCGCAGGCGGCGGCTCCTCACCAACCGGCGGTGGTTCCGGCTCTGGTGGTTCCGGTCAGGATCCGGCCGCCGAGGCCCGCAACCAGGCGCTGGAGGACGCCCGTAAGGCTGCCGACGACGCCATCGGTGACCTGATGGGGCCGGCAGCGGGTGGTTCGCCTGGTGGCTTGCCCGGCGGCTTGCCCGGTGGTTCATCCGGCGGTTCCCGTGGCTCGGGTTCCAACCCGAGCCCGGCCGAGCAGGCCCGCAACCAGGCGCTGGAGGACGCCCAAGAGGCGGCCAACGACGCGATCGACGATCTGGCCGGCGGCGGTGCCGGCGAACCTCCGCCGACCTCGTCGTCGGATCCGGCCGCCGAGCAGGCCCGGGACAAGGCGTTGGACGACGCACGCCAGGCTGCTGACGACGTCATCAAGGATCTGTTCGACACCGAACCGACCGGCGATGCCGAGGTCGACGAGGCCCGGCAGAAGGCGTTGGACGACGCCCGGGAGGCCGCCGCGAGGGCCATCGACGACCTGGGTGGACAGGGTGCCGGCGATGTGTCGCCGGACCAGGCCCGCGAGCAGGCACTCGAACAGGCCCAGGACGCGGTCGACGAGGCCATCGGCGGCCTTTCCAGCGACGATCCCGCAGTCGGTGACGCTTTCGACGAAGCCCGGGAGGCGGCCGGCCGGGCGATCGACGGGGTCGGCGGGTCGGGTGGCGGCTCGGGAGACGGCTCAGCCGGGACCGATGACGAGGAGCAGGCACGCAACGATGCCTTGGCTGACGCGAAGCGCGCCGCGGACGAGGCCATCGACGGGCTTGTGTCGGACGACCCGCTCGACCGGGAGGACTCGGCGGGTGGCGCCGGTTCCGAGGAAAACGGGGACAGCGTCGACGCTGACGGCGACGGCGTGCCCGACAGCCTGGAGGAGTCCCGCGACAACGCGATCGCCGAGGCCCAGGAGGCGGTCGCCGACTCGATAGACGAGCTGATCGAGAAGGAACTGGCCGGTGAGGGCGAGGGCGGGACCGAGGCGGAGCGCAAGGCGCGGGTGGAGGCGCTGACGGAGGCCAGGGAAGCCGTCGACGGGGTGCTCGACGAGCTGATCGAGGAGGACGGCGACCATACCTCCATCTCGGACTTCCTGAGTGGCGGCGAAGACTCCGCAAGCCGGCTCGACGACTCCGGCGAGGGCAGCGGTGGATCGGGCGGGAGTGGCGGTTCCGGCGGTGGATCCGATGACGAGGGCGACCATCCCGCACCGCTGGAGCTGGCACCGGTGACTCAGGGCGGTGCTGCCGGGACCCCGGCGTCCGCCGCTATGTCGCTGTCACCGATGACGCCGGCCGGCGGACCGGGGATGCCGATGTCTCCACCGATGGGCGGCGGGATGGGCCAGCAGGGCGACCGGGACAGGGAGCGCAACACCTGGTTGGTCGGCGAGGATGGCATGTGGGGCGAGGACGACGCCGAGGCGGCGTCCAGCCGAGCGCTGGGTCGTGACTGACGATGAGGGAGACGGCGGTCGGCAGGCCGTGCACCCTCGACGAGATCGCCGCGGTGCTCGACTCGGCCGATAGCGCGGAGGTCGAACGCGGGGCCGGACTGCTGGACGACGCGCGGCGCAGTCTGCGGACCATCCTCGCCACGGCCGACCGGACATTGAGCAGGTTGGAGGATTGCTGGCAAGGGCAGGGAGCCGACCTCGCCTGGCCCGGTGGTGACGTCGACGCGTCGCGACTGGCCGATCCGCTGCGCCGGACCCGCGAACTGCTGCACGCCCTCGACGAGGGCGAGTACGGGCGACAGCTGCGGCGCACCGCGAACGCGCTCGCAGCCGGCCAGGCGCGGGTGCGTGAGCTCCAGGCACAGCGTGCTGCCGACCCTAGCCAGATCGGCGAGTACGACAGCCGGGCGCAACTCGTCCTACATGACGTCGCGTCCGCGTACCAGGACATCGGCAGGGCGTTGGGTGGCACGTCCCCGCCCGCGCTGGCGTCCGTCGACGAACCACCGGTCGGCACCGACCTGAGTCGGCAGGCCCGCGACGAGGGCGAGAGGGTCATCCTGGCGTCCGGGTCGGACGTCGATGTCGAGCTGTTCCGGCCGGTAGGACCGGTGCTCGGGGCTGGTCAGCCCAGCGAGTTGGCACCGCCACCACCACCGGCGGGCGGTGGCGGTGGCATCCCGATGATGCCGATGCCAATGGGTGGGATGGGCATGGGCGGAATGGGCATGGGCGGAATGGGCGGCGGCCAGCAGGACACCTCCTCCCCGCAGCGACGGGCAAACAACGCGGTACAGGGCGACCCGAGTGCCTGGGGTGCCCAGGACGAGGGTTGGAACGTCGTCGGCAAGCAGACCCGGATCGAGAAGGCTCAGGAGGAAGTGCGGGAAGGGCTGGACCGGGAGTTCCGTAAGTACATGAAGGGAGACCGCAATGGCTGACGAGGACGGCCCGACGCGAGCGTCGGGGCAACTTGAAGCAATGTTCGCCCTGCTCGCAGAGGAGCAGCGCAAGCTGGAGGAATTCCAGCGCAAGATGAACGAGGCGACTACGACGGTCGAGTCCGCGAACAAGATGCTGACGGCGACCTTCGACGGCCGGGGTGAGCTGGTCAAGTTCACGGTCAACAACACCAGGTACCGCACGATGGCGCCGAACGAGCTCGCCGAGATGCTACTGGATGTCGTCCGGCGTGGCCGGTCCCAGGCATTTGGCAAGATCGAGACAATGGCGGGCAGGGACGTGCTGCCTGGCGTCAACTTCGGTGACCTGGCAGCTGGCAAGGTCGACCTCAACGATGTCGTCGGCGGTCTGATGACCTCGGCCATCGATCTGCCCGGGATCGTGCGCGCCGCCGAGCAGCAGGGTCGCGGCGATGGCTGACGAGACCCGGATTGATCCGGACGGCGCGCGGCGGATGTTCCGCGTGCTCGGTGAAGTCGGTAGGGACATCGACACCGCACTGTCCGGCGTGCACGGCATTCGGTCTACCGTGGTGGAGCCATGGGGCGACGATGAGTACGGCAGGCCCTTCGCCGGGCAACGTGAGGAGAACGCCAGGGACACATTGGAGGGCGTCGGGTTCGTTGCCGAGGGCCTGATCGGCCTCAGCGAGGAGGGCCACGGGGCAATCGACGAGTTTGAGAAGTTGGACGAAGAAAACAGCAAGAGACTGGGACCGGACAGCTGATCCGGCTGGTCGCGGCTGTGATATGGAGGTAGGGCGAGCATGAGTCAGCGCAGGATTACCGTCAGCCAGTCGGCGGGATCTGGGTACCGGACACTCGGTGAGGCGCTGCGTGCTGCCGTCGACGGATCAGTGATCACCGTACAACCGGGCAGCTACGCCGAGAACCTGGTCCTGACGAAGATCGTCACCATCGCGGCCCAGGACGGTCCGGGCACGGTGCGGATAGCCCCGCAGTCGGGCATCGCGGTGGTGCTCGCCGCCGAGTCGGCTGCCCTGTCCGGACTGACGATAATCGCGGCGGACAGCGACAGCCCCGCGTTGGCCCTCACCTCCGGCCAGTTGAGCGTGACCGAGTGTGAGCTGACCGCGTCCGCCTGGGCGGCGGTCTTCGTCCGCGACCAGGGGTCGCTGACCATGCGGGGCAGCCGGGTCACCAACCAGGTCGGTGCCGGGGTGGTGGTGACGTCGGCGACCGGCAGCATGCTCGACGACTGCCGGGTCGAACAGCTCGGCACCTCGGGTGTGGTCGTCGCGGAGCACGGTGAGCTGCGGGTACGCGCCTGTATCGTGCGGGAGGCCAGGGGAAACGGCATCTGCCTCAACGGCCACGGTCGAATCTCGATCGAGGACACCGAGATCAGCGCGACGACCAAGCCGGCGCTCGCCGCCGAGCAACAGTCCGAAGCCACGGTACGCCGATTGACGGTCCGCAAGACCAGAGGCGTCGGTGTCTACCTTGCTACGACCGGCGCGTCGGTGCTGGAGGACTGCACGGTGCAGGGCAGCGCCGCCGACGGGGTGTTCACGGGTGAGCGGTGTGCGCCGACGCTACGGCGTTGTCAGGTCACCGGTGCCCGGCGTAGCGGATTCCGCTTCAGCGGACGTTCCGCCGGCCGGCTGGAAGGCTGTACCGCTGCCAACATCGCCGGTGTCGGCGTGAGTATCAGCGACCGGAGCACGCCGGAGCTGACCGGCATGACGATCAACGACTGCACCGGTGCCGGGGTGCGTCTGGACGGCGGTGCCGACCCCCTGCTGCACCGGCTGGAGGTGCACGGCTGCGACGGACCGGCCATCGAGGTCGTCGACGGCGCCCGCGGCCGCTTCGAGAACGTCACGATCGAGCGGTGCGGCGGCGTCGGGATGACGATCTCCGGAGGCGCGCAGACCTCGGTGACCGGGCTCAGCTTGCGCGGCGGAACCGCCGCCGGGGTGGTGCTCGCCGATGCCGTGGTGTCGTTCGCCGATTCTGAGATCGCCGGCGTGGGCGGGGAAGGGATAACGGCTGGTTCGGGGGTGAACATCTCGTTGACGGCGTGTCGCGTGCACGACGCGGAAGGTGCCGGCCTGGTTCTCGCCGGGGGTTCTTCCGGGACGGTCGTCGACTCGGAGTTCACCGCGAACGCTGGGGATGGGATCGCCGTACGGACCCAGGGGACGGTGCGGGTCACCGGTTGCAAGGTGCACGACAATCAGGGCTCCGGCCTGCGACAGCACGACCCGGATGCCCAGCTGACCGTCACTGAGCTGATCAGCAGCCGTAACCGGCTGCCGGATGCCTACGGCACGACCGCCGGGGCTCCCGCCGGACCGTCGCCGACGCCGGGGGAGGAGCGGCAGCCGGTGGCGCGCGGGACTGACCCGTTGCGTGAGCTGCAGTCGCTGGTCGGGCTGCACGGCGTCAAGCAGGAAGTGACCTCGTTGATCAACCTGAACAAGATGTCCAAGCGTCGCAAGGAGGCAGGGCTGTCTGCACCGCCGATGGCACGCCACCTGGTCTTCGCCGGCTCGCCCGGCACCGGCAAGACCACCATCGCCCGGCTCTACGGCCGAATCCTGGCCGAGCTCGGGGTGCTGCGCAAAGGGCACCTGGTGGAGGTGGCGCGCGCCGACCTGGTCGCGCAGATCATCGGTGGTACGGCGATCAAGACCACCGAGGCGTTCAACTCGGCGCTCGGTGGGGTGCTCTTCATTGACGAGGCGTACACGTTGAGTAACAGCCGCGGCGGCACCGGCCCGGACTTCGGCCGGGAGGCCATCGACACGCTGGTGAAGCTGATGGAGGACCACCGGGAGGAGGTGGTCGTGGTCGCGGCCGGCTACTCCGCCGACATGCAACGGTTCCTGCAGGCGAACCCAGGGCTGGAGTCCCGGTTCAGCCGGACCATCGAGTTCGCCAACTACAGCCCGGCAGAGTTGGTGACGATCGTCGAGAACCAGTGCGCCGGACACGACTACCAACTTGATCCCGCTGCCGCCTCGGCCCTGCTGGCGTACTTCGATCGCATCCCGAAGGACGGTACGTTCGGCAACGGCCGGGAGGCCCGGAAGGTTTTCGAACGGATGGCCGACATGCAGGCGTCCCGACTGGCGCTCGCCGCTGATGTCAGCAATGCGGAACTCGCCCTGCTCACTGTCGAGGATCTGCCGGTCGCCGTGAACGAAGCGAGCGTGTCCGGGACGATGGTGTGACCACCGCCGAGGTGCCGTGCACCATCCAGATCTCGGGAACGGGGATTCCCCTCACGTAATCTGCGAACTGTCCGTTCGCCCCGCTCGTTACCTTGACGAAATGATTTCACGAGCGAAGGCGGAGGCGATGGACACCATGATCGACCAGGTTCCAAAGCGCATCACGGCATGAACGGTGGATCATGCGGTGATCCGGCAACGCAGAATCTACTCGGCCTGTACGTGCTCGGGCGGCTCGATCAGGCCGAGGCCGAGTCGACCCGGACCCACCTGGTCGGCTGCCTGTCGTGTCGCGAGTCGCTGGCCAGCCTACGTTCGGTGGCTGTCGCCCTGAGGTTGCTCCGACCGACGGACATGACCGATCCAGCCAACCTGGCTCAGGTCGATCCCGACGGCCGGCTCGGGGCGGCGACGGCGATCCCTGACGGCTCGCCCCGACGTTCCCCGATCGAGCCGACCCGCTGTCGATTCGACCTGAGGATGGTGGTCCGCGAGCAGGGCCGGCCGCGTCCGTTGCCGTCCGCGCGCAAAGGGTAGCGAAGGCAACCTGTGTCGACCGAACTCCGCCTCGGAAGCGAAAGTGAACTCCCCGACCACGTCGCAGGAAGGCTGTCGTGAAGGTCGCTCGCGCTCACGCCCGTGGGTCTGTCCGTGTGGCAGTCACCACGATCGGGAGGTGAACGCCGCGTTCAACATCAAGGCCGCCGGGCAGCCCTCGTCACCCACTGCATCAACGCCGGACGTCAGCGTGCTGCCCGTGGCTACTCCCAGTGCGATCCGGCCGCTGGCGCCGCGCTGGACGAGCCGTACCAGCTGCCGGGCAGCCGTACGGCACATCCGGGTCGCGCAGACCGGATCCAGCAGCAGTTGGTGGTCGATCTCGGAGTTTGTCGTCTACGACTAGCCCGACGGTACCGGCCTGCCCCCCTGGCGAGATCACACTCGTCGTCGTGAACCTTGGGGCAGGCCGGCTCGTCCTTCGGTGGAGGTCTGCGGACGGAAAGCCGATGAGCAGTCGCGGTGGAGCGATCTGTCATGCCGAATCCGGAAAACGTAGACTTCTTCACGCCCGGCGACGGAACCAGGGATGGCGATACGCAGATGACTCGATCCGTGACCTCAGGTTCGGCGATGCTCCGCTGGCTTTCCGACACTGTCGCCATCGTCGGTGCGTCCGACGATGGAGCGATTGCCGAAATGGCCCGTTCGATACCCACCGTGACCGGTGTGGTGACGCTGGTGGGGCACCTCGGCGGACCGGCGGATTGGCGGGCGGTCGCCGAGGCGCTTCCGATCGCGGTTCCGCCGCGCACCGCTGCGTTGCTGGCGGTGGCCCGGGCGGGCGCGTCGGACGACGCCGGGCGAGTGCCAGCGGTCGCGCTCGCCGAACAACTCGGGTCCGAGGTACTCGCCCCGGCTGGCCGGCTGCTGCTGGTTCCCGGTGCCACGCTGTTCGCCGTCGACGGCTTCCGACGGTTCGGGCCGACGGCCGAATCGGTCGAGGCGGGCCGGCGTCATCCGACGCCTGCCTGGGAGGTCGACATCGACGAGCTGCTGGCGGGCGACAACTCTGGACTGGTCCGGGTCGCGATCCCGGCCGGAGTGTGGGTCTATCCGCAGGGGCCGGACCTGGCCGCTGCGGAGCTGGACGACCTCGCCTACGCCGTTCCGCTCGACGTGGAACGTCCGGTCCTGCTGGTGGGGCGACCCGGTTGCCCAGCACCGGGGGTGGACGCGGTGGTGGCGGTGGTCGACGCGCTACCGGCCCAGCTACGCACCCGGCTGATCGTCGTGCCCTACGGCTCGGGCGCGGAGGTGTGCATGGAGCTGGCACGGACGTTGAGCAGCCGATGGCACGGCACCGTCACGATGGCCACCGGTCTGCCGACGGTGGACGCCGGTGACCGGCTCACGTCGATCGCCGTTGAGGCGGACTCGTCCCGAGTCTGGCCGCAGCCGATCCGCCAGCTTGCCGTTTCGCCGTCCGGTGTACCCCGTCCGGTGGGGCCGGTCGAGGCGCTGGCCGGCCTTGCACCGGCTAGTCCGGTTCCGGCCGAGGCCGCCACCTACCGGTTGAACGAGCGGTGGGTGGTCGAGGCCGTCCAGTGCGGGTTGTGGATCCGCCCACCGTTCGTTGGGCGACATGGTCCGGCGGTACGGGCGCGCCCGTGGCGGCCGGGCCGGCTCGAGCTCGTGGTCGGAGTGCCTGGGGTGTTGCCGAGCGACGATGTCCGGCCGGTGCTGAACGAACTGTTGGCCCGGCTGCCCGCGGCGGCCCGCCAGCGGGTCGTCATTTCCCCACCGGAGGCGGCCGTGGTTGTGGGGCTCGGCGCGGAGCCGGGTCGCGACGTGCCCGACATCGCACTTGTCGATGACGGGACCGGACCGCCCGACTGGTGGCGGCCCGACCCGAGGCTGTTCACGGTCCTGGTCGGTCCGGCAGACGGCGATCGGATAATGACCCAGGCAGGTGAGGTTGGGCCGAGCGAACTGGGTGAGATCGTCGCTGCGCACGGTGAGTGGGGCGGACGGCCGATCTTGTTGATCTCGGTGGATCTGGTGCCGCATGAGTTCTGCCAGCGGCTGGCCGACCAGGTTCAGACGGTGGTGATCAGCGGACAGCCGTCCGACGATGGATGGTCGGCGGTGCTGCCCCGGCGGACCGACCGCCCCGAGTCGACCCCGATCCGGATTCCCGATCCTTTCCCGCTTCTCGACCATGACCTGGCGGTGATTGCCGACGACCCGGTGCCGGATACCGCCCACCCGGTTGTCTCAGCGGATGGTGGCGTACGGGCCAGGCTGGACCTGCGGGTCAAGAAAGGTCCGGACGGCACCGTACCGGATCGGGACGGCGACGGTCCGCCGCTTGCTGCTGCGGATACGTCCGCCCCGCTGCTCGTGGTCGGTCGTGGGCCGGACGCCGACCGCCCGTTCCGACTCTTCGGTATACCGGCTGGCGTGTGGTTCGTGGCCAAGGCAGTCGCGGCTCAACGGCCGGAATGGACTCATGGCGACAGTCTGATCCGGTTGGACGTCGAGGTAATCGACCAGGCCAGCCTCCAGCTGCTCGCCAACTATCTCGGCGCCGAGTTGATGATCCCCACGGATCGGCTCGGAGATCATCTGCTGGCTGGGGAGGAGTCGGACGGGTGGCATGTCGCGCCGCGCCGGCCGGAGTTGCGCGCTGGCGAACCAGGGAATGCTGGTGCCGAACTCAGGCGTACCCGGCAACCGGATCCCACGGTTGACATCCAGCGGGCAATCGCCCTGCGAGGTCTGCCGGGCCTTGCCGAGCCGGCGGACCTGTCGGAGCAGACCACCGCCGAGTCGCCGGATGGCGCTGCCGTCCCTGACACCGTCGATGTTCCGGCGGAGCCAGACGTCACACCGCGACTTGACGACACCGAGTCGTCGATCAGATCGGTCGGGCCTGTCGACGACGCGACGGAATCGGTCGGGCCTGTCGATGACGCGACGGAATCGGTCGGGCCTGTCGATGACGCGACGGAATCGGTCGGGCCTGTCGATGACGCGACGGA